>NZ_JANX01000002.1 GCF_000767795.1 Inquilinus limosus MP06
GGCGGCGCGCGACTTCACGCTCTCGAGAACTCAGGAGACATCATGAAGATAACGTCGATCGTCCCTTGGCTTGTCAAAGCCGACAGCAGTTCTTGGGCAGAATATCTGTTCATCGAGATTCACACGGACGAAGGAATATCGGGCTGGGGCGAGGTGACGACGACCACCAAGGTGGCCAACCGGGTGGTCGCCGATGGGGTCCGCCAGCTCAACGCGCTGCTGGTCGGCGACGATCCGGGCAAGATCGAGCTCATTTGGAACAAGGTCTTTCGCTCCTTCACCTACATGGGGACTCGCGGGGCGGCATCGCACATCGTCAGCGCGATCGACATCGCGCTGTGGGACATCCGCGGCAAGCGTCTCGGCCTGCCGATCTACGAGCTACTGGGCGGCCCCGTCCGTGAGGACATCCTGCTCTACACGCACCCGGACCAGAGGAACTTCACGGATGCGGAGGGGGTCAGGAAGGAGATCAGCGCCATCGTCGAATCCGGCCATTCCGGCATCAAGTTCGACCCCTTCCCGGCCTATGACGGAACCGTAGGCCACCGGCACGGGTATCTCGATGGCCAGATGACGAAGCGGGGCGAGAAGGAAGCGGCCGACCTGACCGCCCTGATCCGTCAGGTCGCAGGGCCTGACGTGGATATCCTCATCGACGCGCATGGCCGCTTCGATGTGCCGACCGCGATCCGCCTCTGCCGATCGCTGGAGGAGGCCGGCCAGATCGACTGGTTCGAGGAACCCGTGCCGCCCGAGAGCTACGGCGCACTAGGCCAAGTCCGGGAAAGGGTAGGCGCGGCGATCTCCGTCGGCGAAAGACTGCACACCCGATGGGACTTCATGCCGATCCTGCAGAACTCCCTGGCCGACTACATCATGCCGGACGTGACCTGGGCAGGGGGCATCTCGGAGCTGAAGAAGATCGCCACGATGGCCGAGGCGCACTACATCCCGATCTCGCCTCATGACGCGAGCGGGCCGATCAACGTCGTCGCCGGGGCGCAGGTCATGATGACGGTCCCCAATTTCTATCGCCTCGAGACGAGCCGGCACGACCTCGGAAAATACAACGCGTTCCTCGACACACCGCTCGACAATCGCGGCGGCCGGCTGCACCTCTCGGGGGATCCCGGCCTAGGGATCAGCATGAACGTACAGCACCTGCGCGCCACGGTCGTCGAGGGCTACGGCGACGGCGGGCAATGACCCTTCCGACATGGGAGAGCGTCGGACCAGGGCAGACGGGAGACCGGCTCTGACGGCGGAATTCCATCTTCGTGAACGGAGGATCTCGTCGTGACGATCATGGAACGTGGGAACCGGCCGGCGGTGGTGCCGATGGGCCCGACGGAGCGCTCCGGACTGGTCCGGAGGATCATCCGTCACCGCACGGACTATCTCTATGTGCTGCCCGCAATGGCGGTGATGCTGCTGGTCATCGCCTACCCTGTCTATTACACGGTCTATCTCTCCTTCTTCGACACCCAGCCGAGCCTGTCGTTCGACCAGAAGGAGTTCGTAGGGCTCGATAACTATGCGGCCATCCTGCAGGCCGAGAGTTTTCGCGAGGCAACCTACAACACCATCATCTGGACCGGCTTCTCGACCGTTTTCGCCTTTGCGCTCGGCTTCGGCGCCGCGCTGGCCCTCAACCGGCATTTCACGGGCCGGGGTCCGCTGCGAGGCGCCCTGCTGGTTCCGTACGTGATCAGCGCGGTCGCGGCGTCCTACGTATGGCGGTGGCTGTTCCACAGCGATTTCGGCGTGATCGGCGCCATCTCCATGGCGCTCGGCCTGACCGATCACCCGATCAATTTTCTCGACGACCGCAGCGCCGTCATGCCTTCGCTGATCCTGGTGAACATCTGGAAGGAGTTTCCCTTCGCCATGATCATGATGCTGGCAGGTCTCCAGACCGTGCCGGATCAGTTGCTGCGGGCGGCACGGATCGATGGAGCAACCGCCTGGCAGCGCTTCTGGCACGTCACTGTACCCCATGTGCACGGCGTGACATTGATCACCGTGCTGCTCCTCCTCGTGAACAACCTGAACAGCTTCACGATTCCCAACGTCATGACGGGCGGCGGGCCGGCCGGCGCATCGGAGATCTGGATCACCCACATCTATCAGCTTGCCTTCGGACGCATCCGCTTCGGCCTTGCTTCGGCGTATTCGGTCATCCTGTTCATCATCATGATGGCGGCCGGCTACTTCTACGTGCGGGCGCTGACTCGCGGCGACGGGAGGGCCTCGACATGAGCGCCGCCGAGATGGTCATACGCCCGATCCGGCGAAGGCCGCGGGAGCCATGGCGGCTCGTGGGCAACATGTTCCTCGTCGTCCTCACGGCGTTCTCGGCCCTCCCGATGCTGTGGATGCTGCTGACCTCGGTGAAGGGGCAGTTCGCCGCGCTGCAATATCCGCCGCAGTGGATTCCGACGAGCCCGACGCTTGAGCAGTATCGGCGGCTGCTATCGCCGAATAGCGATGTCGGTCGGGAATTCCTGACCTACATGCTGAACAGCCTCATCGTCTCGACGGCGACCACGGTCCTCGGACTGGTGGTGGCCGTGCCTGCCGCCTATGGCTTCTCGCGCTTCCGTTTCCCGGGCCGGAACCTGCTGTTCTATTCGGTTCTCCTGCGCAACATGTTTCCCGCGGTCGTATTTCTCATGCCGCTGTTCATCCTGATGCGCTGGCTCGGGCTGGTGAATACCCACGCATCCCTGATCCTGACCTACCTGACGTTCGGCCTGCCGCTCTCGATCTGGCTGCTGAAGGGCTTCTACGACAACATTCCGGTTCAGCTCGAACAGGCCGCCCGCATCGACGGCGCCTCCCGGTTCCAGGCGTTTCTGTTCGTCGTGATGCCCCTGTCTTCGCCCGGCATCATCGCCACGGCGATCTATTCCTTCATCATCGCCTGGAACGAGTACATCTATGCCCTGACGTTCCTCAACGATCAGTCCAAGATGACGCTGCCGGTCGGCCTGCAATATTTCTTTACGGAATACGCGACGAACTGGCCGGGCCTGATGGCGGCTTCGTTCATAATGAGCGTTCCCGTCGTCGCCATGTTCCTGGTTCTCCAGAAGTACTTCGTGAGGGCATTGACGGAGGGAGCGGTCAAGTCCTGACCGCAGCATCCCCGTCAACCCAGTGACCACACATCCGAGGAACCCGCGATGGCCCAGGTGAAATTGCAGAACGTCGTCAAAAGCTACGGCAGCTACCAGGCTGTCCGGGACGTCTCACTGACCGTCGAGGACGGGGAATTCGTGGCACTCGTGGGGCCTTCCGGGTGCGGCAAGACCACGACGCTGAATCTCATCGCCGGCCTCATCGAGGTCTCTGGTGGTGGAATCTATATCGGCGATCGTCTCGTCACCGACCTCGATCCCAAGGATCGGGACATCGCAATGGTGTTTCAGAACTATGCGCTGTACCCGAACAAGACCGTCTACAGGAACCTCGCCTTTCCCCTGAAGATGCGCAAAACGCCGGCATCGGCGATCGATCCGAAGATCCGCTCGGCGGCCAGGATTCTCGATATCGAACACCTGCTGGAGCGCAAGCCGCGCGAGCTGTCGGGCGGGCAGCAGCAGCGCGTGGCCCTCGGCCGGGCCCTCGTGCGGGAGCCCAAGGTCTTCCTGATGGACGAACCCCTGTCCAACCTCGACGCGAAGCTGAGAGTGCAGATGCGCAGCGAGCTGAAGCGGTTCCATCAGGACCTGCGCGCCACAGTGATCTACGTGACGCACGACCAGCTAGAGGCCATGACGATGGCCGACAGGGTGGCCGTCATGAGCGATGGCGTGCTGCAGCAGTATGACAGCCCCGACCGCATCTTCGAGAACCCGGTGAACACTTTCGTCGCAGGCTTCGTCGGCAGCCCCGCCATGAACCTAGTCAGGGGGACGGTGTCGGCGACTCCGGACGGCGCGGTCGTCGAGGGGCCGGACGGCTGGCGCTGCCCGTTGTCCGCCGTCAACGCGCGCAAGACCGCAGCCGCCTCGTCGCGCGACGTCGTCATCGGCGCCCGGCACAGCGCGATCCGCCTGTCGGACGACAGCCAGCCCGGCTCCATTCCGGGCCGCATCTACACCGTCGAGCCGACCGGCGACGTCACCTATGCCCACATCCATGTCGGCGCATCGACGATCATCGTGAGCTCGCCGCCCCATATCCATCTGCGGCCGAACGACAGCGTCTGGATGACGTTCGATCAGGAACGGCTGCATCTGTTCGACGCGGAAAGCGGTCGGGCGCTGCAGGCAGCCTGAGGCGCGCCCCCAAGCCATCCCGAAAGCCGGGGCAGCGGGTGCCGGCGAGAACCGCTGGCCCCCCGGATGGCCTCCCGCGCGTCCCCGTGCGGCCGGGCCCCGCTAGAGCGGGCTGAAGATATCCTTGATCTTCTTGGCCGCATCCTCGGCGGCCTGCGCGACGGTCATCTTTTCCGTCAGCGCGTTCTGCATCATGTCCGGCACGATGATGTTCATGATCTCCGTCGACTCCGGAATGACGGGGAAGGGTATGCCGCTCGGCAGCATCGAGGTGGTCACGTCGAGGAACTTGATCTGCTCGAGCCGCTGCTTCATCCACTTCGTACGGAAGCCGCGCAAATTGCCCGGGTTGGACTGCTCCCAGTTGAGCTTCGTCGACCACTCCGGGCCGGTCGAGAACGCGATGAAGGCGCGCGCCGCGTCCGCATCGAAATCGCCATCGACCACATCGGGATTGAACATGTGCACGTTCCAGCCGCCGAAGACGACGGCGCGTCGGACCGGCCCTCGAGGGATCAGGCCGTAGCGCATGTTCTGGACCACGGCATCGGCGATCTTCTTGTCGTCGCCGGTCGCCCGGGCCGCGCGGTCGAGCATGGTCGCGTATTCGGTTGGATGGCTGATCATCATCCCCAGGCGCCCGGCGATGAAGGGGTCCTGGTTCTCCGTCTGGGCGTTGGTCAGCGCGGAAACCGGCACGGACCGGTCACGGACATACATGTCGTAGACCGACTGCAGGGCCGCACGCGATCCGTCATTGTCGATCAGGATCCTTTGGTAGGTCGGGTCGGGCTCGGCCTCGTCCAGGGCGCCACCGCCATACGCCCACATCTGCGGCATGAAGCGGTACGGCGTGTTGCCGGCGTTGCGGCGGGCGACCAGGCCGTAGCCCTGCTTGCCCGTCTTGTCCTTGATCTGCTTGGAATAGGCGACCACGTCGTCCCAGGTCGCCGGCGGCTTCTCCGGGTCGAGACCGGCCTGGCGGAACAGGTCTGCGTTCCAGATGAAGGCCATGGTCTCGTTGTTGGTCGGAATGCCGTAGGTCTTGCCCTTCCACATGGCCGACCGCAGGGCCCGGGGCCAGAACTCGCTGCTCGGATAGCCGACATCCTCCGGCTTGAGTTCCTGGAGAAAGCCCTTGGCTGCGAATTCGCAGCCCCACAGCAGCATCAGCCGGGCCACCATCGGCGCCGCCTTGCCGAGGGCCGCGGTCCGCAACTTGTTGGGGATCTCGTTATAGTCGATGCTCTGCTTTTCGACGGTGATATTGGGATAGGTCGTCGCGAAAGCGGCCCAGAATTCGGCCTCGAGCTTGTGCTGGAGCGGCGTCGATGCCTGGTTGGGACC
The DNA here is from genome assembly GCF_000767795.1 of Inquilinus limosus MP06. Lineage (GTDB taxonomy): Bacteria > Pseudomonadota > Alphaproteobacteria > DSM-16000 > Inquilinaceae > Inquilinus > Inquilinus limosus_E. The sequence goes on from NZ_JANX01000002.1 coordinate 5,634, forward strand.
GACGTACCAGTAGGTGAGCCTGCCCTTGTGGTCGAGCGGCACGACCTTAGCGCATTCCGCCGCCGTGTCGACCTCGATCGTCCCGGCGATGCTTTCGATGAATTCCGGCGTCCATTGCTCCTGCGTGACGGCGCCGAGATTCTCCGCGGCGGCAGCGCCCGGCACTCGACCGATGGCGGCAGCCAGAGCAGTGCCTGCGGAATAGCCGAGCAACCGGCGTCGGCTGATCCACAGCCGGGTCGGATCTCCCTGGATTGTCATGTTTCTCTCCCTTGGTTCTTGTCGTTGACCGGACCGCTGGCGGATCTGGCCCATTTTCATTTCCATTGCATATCATATTCTGAAAATCATATATTATATGTCAAGTCTTGGATATCGTCTCGCCCGCGGCCGACACCCGCCGAATTGCTGTAACTCCCCTCAATAGCGTTGGCATTCCGCCGGAATCCCGATTGCCGCCGAAATGCGGGGCATCGGCGGGGACTGAAGGCTAGAATGCCGCCCGGCGTGTCGCCTGGACCGTGATGCCCATGGCGCGGCACGGCGAGGCAATGCAGGCCGGCGCACGGCGAAGTTGTTGAGGTCGCGAGAAACGAACCATGGGGATGGACATCCTAGACCCGGAGATGAGAGGCGAGACTCCTACCCAGCCGAACTACAGCCGGCTGCGCGAGTTGATCCGCGCCGACATCATCGAGGGACGTCTGGCCTCGGGATCCAGGCTCAAGATCGCCGAGATCGCCAAGCGCTATGAGAGCAGCGCCATCCCGGTTCGCGAGGCGCTGCATCAGCTGCAGGGCGAGGGGATCGTCACCTTCGAGCCGAACCGGGGTGCCCGGGTGCGAGAGATCGATGACGCCTTCCTCCGCAACATCCACGAGGTGCGAGGCGTCCTGGAGCCCTATCTCATACGCTGGTTCGTCCGGCACCGAAGCGAGACGGAGCTCGAGGAACTCATCGCCGCACAGCGCGAGTACGATCGGGGCGCCGAGACGGAGGGGCCCGAGCAATGGCGCGGCTACAATCAGCGCTACCATGCCATCTGCTACGAGGGTCACTACAACCACGAGGCCCTGGTCGTTGCCAAGCGACACAACGACCTGCTGCAGGCCTTGGCGATCAGGTTTCCGATGTCCCGCTCACGAGTCCTGCAGGTCTGCCGGGAACATTGGCAGATCATCGAATGCGTCCGCGCCCAGGATGAAGAGGCGGCCGCTGCTATCGTGGCCGAGCACGTCCGTCGGGCCGGTCAGGACCTGATCGAGCGGATGTTGGCCGCCAACCACAGCGGACTGCGCCGCGGCCACCGGCCCCGGACGGTAACGAAAGGTCCCTGAGCGAGCCCGGAATCATTGCGTAGGGCCGTCGAGCCCCCGGGGCGTCTGATCCCGGGCATTCATGGCGCGGCATGGTCGCCGCGCGGCTGCTTTCCCGAGCATCGACGAAGGCCGCCTGCATATCCTGTCGGTCCACACGGCCCCGCTCCCGACGTCAATCACTCGTGTCCTGGACTCGCCCGCCCGAAGCCCCGCCCGGTCCCCAGGCGGGGTTCCGGCCCTCCAGCTCCATGCGCTCGAGAAGGTCGAGCTTCGCCGACTGGCAATGCTCCTGGGCGACAGCGACGGCGAGATCCTTGTCACGCGCCTTGATGGCGGCGACCAGCCGGCGGTGCTGATCGATGATCGCCGCGACCCGGTTCTCCCCGAAGCCATAGCGGTTCCGGATGCTGATGACGAGCTCCCACCCGCGCTCATGGATCTCCGCAGCTTCCGGATTGTCGGCGATCTTGGCGATGAAACGGTGCAGCCGGAGATTCGCCTCGACCATCCGATCGGCGTTCTTCGTTTCCGCCGCCTGCTCATAGGCGGCCGCAAGCGATTCCAGATGAGCGCTCTGCTCATCGGTCACGTTCTCGGTGGCCCGTCGGACGAGGAGGGTTTCGATCGCCTCCCGCGTGTCATGCATGTCCGCCACGAATTTCGGGCTCACGCCGCGCAGGATGGCACCCTTGTGTGACTCGATCACGACGAGGCGGTCGCCTTCCAACTGCCGGAGCGCCTCCCGCACCGGGATGTGGCTGACGCCATAGCGGGTGCTGAGATCGGCGACCCGCAGCCGGGTGCCGGGGGCCAGCACCCCCCGCAGGATGTCCTGGCGGATCGCGCGTTCCACCCGCGCCGCCATTGTGCTGGCGATATCGCCCGCCGCCACGTCTTCCATCATCCCACCTTCCCGACCGCATCGGCCGTGCAGCCGCGCCGCATTCTACATCCAGCGATCCCGTCCCGCGCCAGCGGAAGAGGCTTTACCGATCAAACTTCGATATAATATATAATAGAGAATATCGACGCCAGCCGATTGTCGGCGCCGATCCGTTCCAAGCGGGCCCTGCAACCGCCCGCACATCAAAGGGAGGAGAAGGTTGACGATTCACTTCCAGCAAAGCCGCGGCTTCGGGCTGCTCCGGCGGAGAACGGTGCTTGGCCTTCTCGGCTCGGCCATGGCCGCCCCGCTCCTGCCGCTGACGGCCCGGGGGCAGACGGCCCCGCGCAAGGGCGGCGTCCTGAACGTTGCCGCCGCCTTCAACCCCTCCACCCTGGACCCGGTCACCGGCGGCCTCGGCTCGGACCACATGCTGCTGTATCCGCTGTTCGACACGCTGGTGGATTTCGAGCCGGCGACGCTGGCGGCCAAGCCGGGCCTGGCGACGAGCTGGACATTCCTGGATCCCAAGACCCTGGTGCTGGAGCTGCGCGAAGGGGTCCGCTTCCATGACGGCGAGCCGTTCGATGCGGCGGCGGTCAAGGCCAATCTCGACCGGGCCCGGACGGATCCACGGTCATCGGTGAAGGGCGACCTGCAATCCCTGGAGTCGGTCGAGGTGCTGGCGCCGAACAAGGTGGCATTGCATCTCAGCCGTCCCGACACGGCGCTGCCGCTGATCCTGGCCGACCGCGCCGGCATGATGTGCTCGCCCGAGGCGGTGGCGGAGAAAGGCCGGCAGCATGATCGCGAGCCGGTCGGCACCGGCCCGTTCAAGTTCCAGAAATGGAACGACAACGACGTCGTCGTGCTGACCCGCAACGACGCCTACTGGCAGCCGGACCGCCCCCATCTCGACGGCATCACCTTCCGCATCATCACCGACCTGAACACCGGCCTGCGCTCGGTGATCGCCGGGGAGAACAACTTCGCCTACCGGCTCAACCCGCAGCAGCAGGTCGTCGCGAGCCGGATGAAGGGCAAGGTGATCGTCAGCAGCACGCCGACCATCGCCGACTACCATCTGGTCTTCAACTACGGCCGGGCGCCGCTCAACGACCTGCGCGTCCGGCAGGCGATCAATTACGCGATCGACCGCGACGCCTTCAACAAGGCCGCGCTGCTGGGCCTTGGCGTGCCGGCGCAGACCATGCTGCCCCCCGGCTATTGGGCGCATGATCCTTCGGTCGACGGCTTCTACAAGCACGATCCGGACAAGGCCCGCAGCCTGCTGCGCGAGGCCGGCCATCCCGGCGGCATCGAGATCCAGTTCTACGGCTATTCGGACCAGGCCTCGCAGCAGCGGCACGAGATCATCATGGAGCAGCTGCGCCAGGCCGGGATCACGGCCAGGCTGACCACGGCCTCGAGCGCGGACATGTATCAGCGCTTCATGGTCCGCGGCGAGGGCGACATGATGCTGACGCTGTGGACCGGCCGGCCGGACCCGAGCCAGCCCTTCCTGCTGATCTATGGCGAGAACGGCTTCAACAACGCCGGCAAGGTGCCGCCGCCGCCCGCCATGGTCACGGCGCAGGACCTGTCCCAGTCCGCGGCCGACCAGGCGACCCGCAAGCAGGCGTTCGGCCAGCTCGAGCGCCTGGCCCTCGAGAACGCGCTGTCCTGCGAGCTCGCCTTCGTGCCGGGCATCGAGGTCTTCACGCCCAACGTCAAGGGCTATGTCCCCAACCTCCTGGGCAAGCCCAAGTTCAACGACATCTACCTCGAAGGCTGACCGCCCCGGGGCCCACAAGGAAGTCTCCATGAAGATTGTCCGGGTCGAAGACCTGCACGGCGCGGCCGGCTGGCGCACGACGTCGTTCCTGAAGATCGCGACGGATGACGGCATCGTCGGCTGGTCGGAATACAGCGAGGACGTGGGCACGAAAGGGCTCACGGCCACGCTGCGGGCCCTCGGCGAGCGGCTGATCGGCCTCGACCCCACGCGGGTCGAGTGGATCATGGCCCTGCTCTACACCCAGACGGTGCCGGCCTGGTCCGGCATCAACCAGCACGCGCTGGCGGCGATCTGCAATGCCCTCCTGGACATCAAGGGCAAGGCGCTGGGCCTGCCGGTCCACGCCCTGCTCGGCGGCGCCGTGCGCGATCGCCTGCCGGTCTACTGGTCGCATTGCGGCAGCTACCGTGTCCGCTTCCCGGAGATGGTGGGGGCGAAGCGGATCTCGGACTACGACGACGTGTTCCGCCTCGGCGAGGAGGTGCGCCAGCGCGGCTTCAAGGCGCTGAAGACCAACATCATGATGATGGAAGGCGGGCGGCTGGAGAATTTCCGGCCGGGCTTCGGCTCCATGCCGGGCTTCCCCGCCCTCAACCCGCAGCCGCAGGTCATGCAATCCCTGTCGCGCCAGCTGGAGGCGCTGCGGGCGGGGGCCGGCCCCGAGGTCGAGATCATGCTCGACGCCAATTTCCACTTCCGAACGGAGGGGTACCTCCAGCTGGTCCGCACCGTCGAGCCGCATGGGCTGACCTGGCTCGAGATCGACATGTATGATCCCGAAAGCCTGGCCCTGCTGCGCCGGGAGGCGGGCTTTCCGATCGCCAGCGGCGAATCCCTGTACACCCGCCGCGGCTACCGGCCCTTTCTCGATGCCTATGCCTTCGACGTCGCCATCGTCGACGTCCTCTGGAACGGCTACCTGGAGGCCGTGAAGATCGCCGCGATGGCCGAGGCCTACGAGGTCAACGTGGCCCCGCACAACTTCTACGGCCATCTCGCCGACCATATCAGCGCACATTTCGCGGCGGCGGTGCCCAACCTGCGGATCATGGAGATCGACATCGACGACGTGCCCTGGAAGGGCGAGTTCGTGACCCATCAGCCGGTGATCGAGAACGGCGAGCTCGTCGTCCCGGACCGGCCGGGCTGGGGAACCGATGTGGACGAGGCGGCCGTGCGCCGCCGCCCCCCGGACCGGTGAAGCGAGCGGAGGCGAGGCCCATGGATGGTTCGGTGCAGGAGCGCGCAGCCGCGCCCCTTCTCGACGTACATGACCTGAGCGTGTTCTTCGGGTCGGGACGCGGCGAGACGCAGGTGACGCGGAAGGTTTCGTTCTCGATCGCCCCGGGGGAGATCGTCGGCCTGGTCGGCGAGAGCGGATGCGGCAAGACGGTCACCGGCCTGGCCCTCATGGGCCTGCTGCCCCGGGGGCGCAGCCGCGTCGAGGGCAGTATCCTGCTCGAAGGCATCGATCTTGCGGCCCTGTCGCAGCGGCAGCTGCGCCGGATCAGGGGCAGCAGGATCAGCATGATCTTCCAGGAGCCGATGAGTGCGCTCGACCCCGTCTTCACCATCGGCGAGCAGATCAGCGAGACCCTGCGGGCCCATTCCGATATCGGCAAGGCCGAGGCGCGCAACCGGGCCATCGAGGCGCTGGCCCGGGTCGGCATCCCCGAGCCGGCCCTGCGCTATCACGCCTATCCGCACCAGCTCTCCGGCGGCATGCGCCAGCGCGCCATGATCGCGATCGCCCTGATCTGCGAGCCGAAGCTGCTGATCGCCGACGAGCCGACGACCGCGCTGGACGTTACCGTTCAGGCGCAGATCGTGGATGTCCTGGCCGACCTGTGCGCGCGGCTGGGCATGGCGATGCTGTTCGTCACCCATGATCTCGGCCTGGTGGCCGAGAGCTGCTCGCGCCTGGTGACGATGTATGCGGGCGAGGTGGTGGAAGAGGGCCGGGTCGACGACCTGCTGGTGCGTCCGCGCCACCCCTACACCTCCGGCCTGCTGCGGTCGCTGCCCGCCCTGGCCGAGCGCAAGACGGCGCTTCCGGCGATTCCCGGGCGCGTCCCGGTCCGCGGCGAGATGCCGGAGGGCTGCCGCTTCGGCCCGCGCTGCCGCCATTCCCGCGCGGAGTGCCTGCGGCCGCAGACCTTGCAGGATGCAGGCCCGGGCCGCGTCCGCTGCGGCCGGCACCGCGACATCGTCCTGCCCGGGGCGCTGCGGGAGGACGCAGCATGAGCAGCCACAGCCCGATCGTCGCCGTCCGCAATGTCGGCGTCCATTTCCCCATCGCCCGTCACGAGGTGCTGAAAGCCGTCGACGGTGTCTCGCTCGAGGTCCATCGCGGCGAGACCTTCGGCATCATCGGCGAATCCGGCTCGGGCAAGACGACGCTCGGCCGCGCGCTCGTCTGCCTCGAACGGCCGGCGGTGGGCGAAGTCCTCCATGAGGGGATGGACCCGCACCGTCTGAGCGCGCGCGCCCTGCGGCAGCACCGCCGCAACTATCAGGTCGTGTTCCAGGATCCGAACGCCGCCCTCGATCCGCGCATGACGATCCTGAGCTCGGTGCGTGAGCCGCTCGATGTCGCCGGCGGCCTGCCGAAGGCGGAGCGGCGGCGGCTGGCGGCCGGGATGCTGGAGCGGGTGGGGCTGGGCCCCGAGTTCCACGGCCGCTATCCGCACGAGCTTTCCGGCGGGCAGAAGCAGCGCGTCTGCATCGCGCGCGTTCTGACGCTCCGGCCCTCCCTCATCGTCTGCGACGAGGCGGTGGCGGCGCTCGACGTCTCGATCCAGGCCGACATCCTGAACCTGCTGGCGGAGCTGCAGCGGGAATTCGGCCTGACCTATGTGTTCATCACCCACAATCTCAGCGTCGTCGCCCATGTCAGCGACAGGATCGCCGTGATGTATCTCGGCCGGGTGGTCGAGCTCGCTGAGGCCGGGCGGATCCAGGCCCATCCGCTTCATCCCTACACCCAGGCTCTCCTGTCGGCCGAGCCGGTCGCCCTGCCCTCCTCCCTGCGCTCGAACGACCGGATCATCCTGCAGGGCGATTTGCCGAGCCCGGTCTCGCCGCCGAGCGGATGCCGGTTTCGCACGCGCTGCCCCTGCGCGCAGCCGCGATGCGCCGAGGCGGAGCCGGAATGGCGGGAGATCGAGCCCGGCCATTTCGCCGCCTGCCACTTCGCCGGGACGGCGACGGTCCGCAGCCAGGCGGCAGCCTCGGGAGAGACCGCGCCATGAACCGCCCGCTTGCCGTCATCGGGTCGCGCCTGCTGCAGGTTCTTCCCGTTCTCGTCCTGGCCACGCTGGCCATCTTCGGGCTGCTCCAGCTGGTGCCGGGCGACCCTGCCGCGGTGATCGCCGGCGAATATGCGACAGCGGAACGGATCGCCGAGATCCGCCACATGCTGGGCCTGGACCTGCCGCTGTGGCAGCAATACCTGCACTGGCTGGCCAACGCCCTGCAGGGCGACCTCTCGACATCGCTGATCACCGGGCAGCCGGTGCTGGACGAGGTGCTGCGGCGGCTGCCCGACACGCTGCTGATCGTCTCGTGCGCCCTGCTGCTCTCGATCGCCGTCGGCGTTCCCCTCGGCCTTCTCGCCGCCACCCATGTCGACGGCCCGGTCGACCGGACCGTGACCAGCGTCGCCTCCCTCGGCGTCGCCGTGCCGAATTTCTGGCTGGGGATGATCCTGGTCGGCTTCTTCGCCCTGGGCCTCGGCTGGTTTCCCACCACCGGGGCGGTCCCGATCACGCAGGATTTCGGCGCGGCCATCGCCCATGCCGTGCTGCCCTCCGTTGCCCTCGCCATGGGCGGCACGGCGGAGATCACCCGACAACTGAGAAGCGCGATGATCGAGGTCCTGTCCTCGCAGTATGTCCGCACCCTTCATGCCAAGGGCCTGTCGCAGACCCGCATCCTCTGGCGGCACGGGCTGAAGAACGTGTCGCTGACGCTGCTGACCGTCATCGGCCTGGTCTTCAACCGGGCGCTCGGCGCGACCGTGGCGATCGAGGCGGTGTTCGCCATTCCCGGTACCGGCTCGCTGATCGTGACATCGGCGACGAACAAGGATTTTCCTGTTGTGCAAGGCGTGATCTTCGTGCTGGTGATGATCGTCATCGCCTGCAACCTCGTCATCGACCTGCTCTATTCGATCCTCGATCCGCGGGTGAACAAGCGATGAGCGCCCTTGCGTCCGATCGCCCGGCGACGGCCCCGCGGCGAAAGGGCCGGATCCGGCGGTGGCTCCTCTCGGACCTGCGTGCGACGGTGGCCCTGCTGTATCTCGCCATCTTGGTGGCGGTGTCGCTGCTGTCCGGGATCGTCGCCCCGCACTCGCCGCTGGAGCAGAGCATGGACATCCTGGCCCCGCCCGGCGCCGACCATTGGCTCGGCACCGACGACCTCGGCCGCGATGTGTTCAGCCGCCTGATCACCGGCACGCCGATGAGCCTCTATGCGAGCTTCCTCGCCGTCGGGATCGGGGCCGCCATCGGCCTGCCCATCGGCATCGCTGCCGGCTATCTCGGCGGCTGGGTCGACGTCGTGATCAGCCGCGTCATCGACACCCTGCTGTCCTTCCCCGGCATCGTCCTCGCGATCGCGGTCACGGGCGCGCTGGGCATCGGCCTGACCAACAGCATGATCTCCGTCGGCATCGTCTTCTCCCCCAGCATCGCTCGGCTGATCCGGGTCCAGACCATCATCGTCAAGAGGGAGTTGTTCATCGATGCGGCGCGGACCTTCGGCATGCGGCCGGCCCGCCTGATCCTGCGCCACATCCTTCCGAACGCGATCCAGCCGGTCCTGGTCCAGGTGACGCTTCTGCTGGCGACGGCGCTGCTGGCGGAGGCGAGCCTGAGCTTCCTGGGCCTCGGCGTGCAGCCGCCGCAGCCCAGCTGGGGCCAGATGCTGGCCCGCGCCTACGGCTATATGGAGATCGCGCCGGAGCAGATGTACGCGCCTGGCTTCGCCATCCTGCTCACCGCCCTCGCCTTCAACGCGCTCGGCGAATCCCTGCGCTCGCTTCTCGACCCCACCCGGCGCCGCGGCGACTGAGCGGCAGCCCGGCATTACCGGAGGATATCATGAAGATCGCCTTTCTCGGCCTCGGTGTCATGGGCGGGCCGATGGCGCGCCACCTCGCCGCCAAGGGTCATGAGCTGACCGTCTACAACCGCACGGCGGCCAAGGCCCAGCGCTGGGTCTCGGCCCATGGCGGCCGCGCCGCGCCGACGCCGCGCGAGGCGGCCCTCGGCCAGGACATCGTCATGACCTGTGTCGGCAATGACGACGATCTGCGCGAGGTGACGCTGGGGGCCGAGGGCGCCCTCGCGGGGATGGAACGCGGCGCCGTGCTGGTCGACCACACGACAGCCTCCGCCGACGTGGCCCGCGCCTTGTATGCGGCGGCGGCCGACCGGGGACTGGGCTTCCTCGACGCGCCCGTCTCGGGCGGCCAGACGGGGGCGGAGAACGGCGCGCTCACGGTGATGTGCGGCGGCGACGCCGAGGTGTTCGCGAAGGCCGAGCCCGCCATCCGGGCCTTCGCCCGCTCGGTCCGGCTTCTCGGGCCGGCGGGATCGGGCCAGCTCGCCAAGATGGTGAACCAGATCTGCATCGCCGGCGTGGTGCAGGGCCTCGCCGAAGGCATCCATTTCGGCCAGGCCGCCGGCCTGGATGTCGACGCCGTGCTGGACGTCATCTCCAAGGGTGCGGCCGGGTCGTGGCAGATGGACAACCGCGGCAGGACGATGAACCAGGGCCGGTTCGACTTCGGCTTTGCCGTCGACTGGATGCGCAAGGACCTTGCCATCTGCCTGGCCGAAGCGCGCCGGAACCGGGCGTCGCTGCCGATGACGGCCTGCGTCGACCAGTTCTACGCCGACGTCCAGAAGGCCGGCGGCGGGCGCTGGGACACGTCGAGCCTGATCACGCGGCTGGCCCTGAGCCGCTGACGCCCCGGTACGAACAGCAGGACGACAAGCATGCCCGGACGGCACCGCGTTCTCTCGACCAGCCGGCTGCACCCCGATGCCGAAGACCTGCTGCGGCAGACCTGTGACTACGAGGTCGCGCCGGACGAGCGCCCCGACACGCTGCGGCGGGCGGTGGTCGAGGCGGACGCGCTGATCGTCCGGACCAAGCTGCCGGCCGATATCTTCGATCATGCCCGGCGCCTGAGCGCCTGCGTGCGCCACGGCGTCGGCCTCGACTTCGTGCCGCTGGAGGCCGCGACGCGGGCAGGCATCCCGGTGGCGAACCTGCCTTCCGCCAACACCCAGGCCGTGGTCGAGCATGTCGTGGGTTCGATCATCGTGGTCGCCCGAGGCCTTCATGCTCTGGCGAACGCCTTCGCGGAAACGGGGTGGTCGTCGCGCATCGGGCATTCCGGCATGGAGCTGCAGGGCCGGACGCTCGGAGTCGTCGGGTGCGGCAGGATCGGCCGGGGCGTCGCTCGGGCCATGCAGGCAGCCTTCGGAATGAGGGTGCTGGGCTTCGGGCGCGAGCTCGATCCGGCCGGCGACATCGAGCCCACGCCGCTCGACCGTCTCTTCGCCGCCTCCGATGCCATCACGCTTCATCTTCCGGCGACGCCGGAAACACGGCACATCGTCGATGCGCGACTGCTGGGGTCGATGAAGCCCGGAGCGGTCTTCATCAACGCAAGCCGTGGCGAACTGGTCGACAGCACCGCTCTGGCTGCGGCGCTGCGCGAGGGCCGGATCCGCGGCGCCGCCGTCGATGTCTTCGACCGGGAGCCTCCGCCGGGCGACCATCCGCTGAGGACGGCGCCGAACGCCTTCCTCACCCCGCATGTGGCAGGACTGACGGATGACAGCGCGCGCCGCATGAGCGTCGGCGCAGCCGAGGAAAGCCTGCGCATCCTTCGCGGAGAGCGGCCCCTGTCGCTGGTCAATCCCGAGGTATGGCATGCGTTCCTCCGCCGCAGGCAGCATGAGCGGACGACCTGATCCCGTGCCCCGCGATCGTGACGGCCCGGCGGATGCGCCGGCCGCTGACGTCGGGCTGCCTGCCCGACGCGCGGCGCAGGGGCAGTCGATCCGCCGAGCTCCGCGCCGGGCGGTTCTTCGACGGCATCCGCTGCCGGTGATAGGCTCCGCGCATGGAGATCGACATCGAGAAGACAGGCGCGGCAGTGCCGGGATCGCGTGGCAGTGGGCTGGCGCTGGTCGCGGCCGCGGCGCAACGGCCGGAGCCGATCCCGGTCTATGCCGAGATGAGCAGCGTCAACCCGGTGTTCCTCCTGCCCGCCGCCCTCGACGCCCGGGCCGAGGGAATCGCGGCCGGCTTTGTCGACTCGCTGACGCTCGGCGCCGGCCAGTTCTGCACCAATCCGGGCTTGATCTTCGCGGTTGAAGGCGCCGGTCTCGACCGCTTCCTCGCGGCGGCCGGCGCCGGCGGCGCTCCACCAAAGGCAGCACCTCAGCTCGCGGCATCGTCATAGGGCTACTCCTAGGATTATCCCTATGACCTCCAATCTTCTCCGCGATCAAACAAGCGGCCTTCACCGGGTTGTTACATAGGAGTGCGCCAGCTGCATTGCCGATGTCGGACATCCACGCTGCCCCAAAAGGGCTCTAGTATGATCGCCAAGGTCACCTTCGTGAGCTTGACTTATGCATGCTCGATCGACGTTCCTTGCCGCCTGCGCCTTCGTCGCGTTGCCGCTGTCCTGGTCCGCCGCGGCCCAGGTCGACGCAGCCGAAGGCCACGCGCCGACCACCCTGACCATCCGGGCGGCACCGGGCGTGACCGCGCGCGTCACGGGGATCGGCGGCCCCGAAGTGACCGTCCACCTGCCGCGCGGCGCCACTCAACGGCTCGCCGTCACGGCGGGCGACGAGGAAGGGCGGTACAACGCCGAAACGGCCGACTTCAATTTCGACGGATTTCTAGACGTAGCCTTCGCGGCGACGCTGGGCCAAGTCAATGATCAATACCAGGTCTTCCTCTTCGATCCGGCCGCGCAGCACTTCGTCGAGCTGTCCCCACCCAAGGACGCGCCGCCAGTCAGTTGCGACGGTTTCTGGAATCTCAAGCCCGATCCGAAGACCCGCACCTTGTTCAGTTCCTGCCGCAGCGGCCCCATCTGGTACACGGATGCGTACCGCTTCGACAGTGATGGACACGCCTACGTCTACCGGTCGGCGAACGTGATCATGAACACTGCAGCGCAGGCCCTGCTGGACTCCGCCGATGGCGGCGGGCCGGCCTCGCTTGTCCTGACCTTCAACCCGAAAGGGCGGGTCGTGGCGCGCAGCGTGTCCTCTTACGGCGACGGAAACGAGACCGCGACCGGGAGAGTGGAGGTCGGTCGGCTACCGCTGCATGAGGGGCCGGCCGACCGCCCGACGCGGCGCTATCTCGTCCAGGGTGACGCGTTCGAGGCGCTCGACATCAGCGACGACGAGAAGTGGCTGAAGGTCGCCTATCGCAGCCCCGCAAGGGGCCGGATCGAGGGATGGATCAAGGTCGACGACGCGACGCCGCCACAGTGACGCCATCGAACTTCCAGCCGGTAATTCATCGCCTTCGCCGGATTCTCCTGATGTTCGGAGCCGCCGACATTATCACACTCCCAGCCCCGGCCAGGAGCAGTTCCCGGCATCGCCCCTCAAACGCTATAGACGCGAGGCGTAGGCTTCTCCGGAGAGCCGATTGACAGGGTCCCATAGACCCGCGAGAGCAAGCGCTGCCGCCGTGATGGCCAGCCTAGCCGGACGCGCCATCGCTGCCATATCAGCACAGCCGAAATTGCGGCGAACAGCCCCAGCATGCACAAGCCGGCAAACGACACAGCATCGTCATACTCGCCCACGGCCCACAACGAGACGGCGATGCCTCCCCACGAGACCAGAAACACGAATGCGAGAAACCTCATGGCTCTCGTCTGCCGGCGCAGTGACATGCCCGGCAAGGAATACTCGGCTTCATGGCCGAACCCGTAGCCGGCGAGGAACTTCGCTTGGCTGACGTAGGCGCAGTCGTCCTCGAGGTTGCGCAGGGCATAGACCAGGGGCTCCCGCCGTTCGGACCTGTCTTCGAAGAGCTGCACCGCCAGTTCCACCCGGTCACCCTCGGCGAGGAACGGCGTGACGTCTCCGAAATCCGCGACGGCATGGAAGGCCAGCATATACCCACCGAGCTCGAACCGGTAGGCCCGGAACGTGCTGCGCCCCTCCTGTGCCCCCCTCCGAAGCGATTCCATCCGCAGGTTCCGCAACGTGCCGCGTAGACGATGCACAGCCGGAAGGTCGTCAGCCATGCGAAGCCCCGCGGGGTGCCCGGCCCCAATGCTCCTGCAGCAGCCGCTTCGATTGCTCCAGCACCGGCCGCTGCCGGAACCCGCGACAGAGATTCATGATGCTGAATGTCGAAGCGGCCAGAGAAAGGAGCAATGCCGAGGCCGAGACCAACAAGGGCAGGAGCATCCAGGAACCGCTGGCGAAGAGACAGCGGATGCTGACAGCCAGAGCCAGGCCGGACAGGATAGCCGCCGGCCCCCATCGCCGGAGCGAGCGCCAATCCCGCCCGCTTTGATCATAGGCTTTGGGTATGACGCTTCGGGCGTCTCTGGCCAGAAGCCAGCACAGATTGCCCCAACCGTCGTCTTCATCGCCCGCGATGCAGGCGGTGGCCAGCGTCCCGCGAGACGCCAGGGACCGAAGGGTTGCCGGTGCCGAATCTAGCCCGTCGAGTGGAACCTGGACCAGGACGTCGCCAAGCCGGAAGCGGGCAGATTGGTCGGATGTGGGAATCGCGACCCGGACGTGGCTCACCTCCCCATCGATTACCCGAAGCCGAGCCGAACTGCCCAGGCGGAGGCGGACCGTCTCAGCGGCAAGCACTGTCGCGGCGGGCAACGCATCGGGCGAGCCGTTCCTGTCGGCATCTTCACCAGTCGGGGCGAGGGTCATCTTGTGGCGTCACCGGTCGGATCATAGGGTTCGAGGCATACGGGTGAGCTGCCGTCCTGCCTTATCATGGGCGCAGGGCGGGGGCGGCGGCTGCATCCCGTCGATCAGCCTGATGACGGGCAGGCCAATATATACCACCGCCATTCCCGCCATCGCGAGCAGCCGCAGCGCCATCAGCAACGCCCGCATCTGTCGGCTGGAAAGCCTCGGCACAGTGATCCGCCACTGCAGGATCACCCCAAGCGTGAGAAGAGTGCCGCCGAGCATCACCGCGAGGCCGATCTCCGATTTCCGAGGGCTGAAGATTAGATAGCCGCCGGGGTCGTGCGGATAATGCCACAGGGCGTGTGCGCCGATCGCGACCGGCAGGCCTCCGGCCGCGATCCATGCCAAGCGGAAGCCGGGCAGCCGCAGCAGTACTGACAGCGCGACGCCCACCATCGCGACGGTCCAGCCCGTGAAATCCTCCGCGAAGCTCATCGCGCCGCCGAACACCGCACCGCCGACATCGACCGGCATCAACAGCCGGTCCGTGAAACGGCTGTCTGCACGACGTTTCCAGTGACGATGAGGAATCTCGTCGCCACATAGAGCGATCGCCAGAGCATGTCGAAGCGCCTCGGCACGGCCGAGGCCGGCATCTCAGCATCGTCTCCTTACCTTGGCCGGCAGGACATATGGCACTGACGCAGCTACCATCCAGGATAGGGAGTGGGAACGGCCAAGTGGGCTCCTGGGATCCATAGCACCAAAAACGGGACGGACAGGCACTTGGCCGTCCGAGCCAAGCCGGCGAATCCGAATTAAAGATGGCTCGCCATGCTGACATATGCCTGCAGAAGCCGGGGAGCGCCGTGACAACGCGACTCGCTCCCTTCGACAGTCCCGATGGGAAACATCATCCGAGCCCTTCATGAAGCGGTCCGTTGGTCTCCTGGCTGCCTCATACTACGTCGCGGTCTTCGCCTACTCCCTCTATGGCTGGTACAGCTACACAGGGCTGTTCCGGCTGTTCGCCGAATGGCAGATGGAGCGGTTCGGCGCCTACGACGTGAAGCTGACCGTCCTCCTGCCTCTTCTGGCGCTGGGCCTTGTGGGCCTGGCGATGTTCCGCCTGCTCGGAAGAGGACGGACGGCTCCCACGAAGCCGATGGTCGCACGGGTCGACGCGTCCCCGCGGATCGTCGCGCTGCTTGGTCTCGGCCTTTCGGTGATTGCCGCCGGCTCCGCCTGGTACGGCTATCGCAATTCTGGGCAGGGGGCGCCTGCCGAGCCGGTCGACCTGTCGGCAGGCCGGACGCCGGCATCGTCCCGCGCCGTGCTGACCGCGATCGCACGTACCGACTACATGCTGGCGATCGAGATCAAGACGAGCACCCGCTCATCGATCGATCGCTACATCCCACTCACCTCGTCGGACTGGCAGCCGGGGCAGCCGCTCGTCTACTTCCTCAAGACCAACCAGGACGTCTACATCGCGCCCGCGGGTGTGCAGGTCGATGGCAGCGGAATGCATGACCTGTCGCCGAAGACGCCACCCTTCGAAATGACGACGGATCCCGGCCTGCTGGTCGCCGATGATCTTCCCGGCCCGGTCGCCGAGACCTACCGGAAGGCGAATGTCGCCCTCGCCGACAAAATCTATGTGCTGGAATACGGCGCCGACGACAATGAGGTGTTCTACGCCGTGGCGCTCGGCAGCGGCATTTTCGCCATTGGTTTCCTCGCCGCGGCTGGTGGCAGTGCCCTGAGGAAGGCATGAACCGGCGGGCACTCCTTCTGGCCGCAAGCGCCGCGACCGCCTTCGCCGCAGCCTCGGCACGCGCCGAAACCGCCGTCGAGATCCCGGCCTGGTCCCCGGTGATCGGCCAGCGCATCGCGTACCAAATCCAAATGTCCTCCGGTGTCGGCGAAACTGCGGCCGCGAACCTGCCGCCTGCGGAGTTCGGCGACTACATCGAGCACGCCACGGTCCTGGCGCACACCGACACGGGCTACACTATCCTCTGGGAGCTCAGTTCCGAGATTTCACCAGGCGCAGATCCCTTCAACGCCGCATTAGGGATAGATAAATACTATGGCATAAACAAAAATCACAAAGACGCCTTGTCATATTTCGGCATTGATCAAATCGAAATCAAGACAGATCTCGCAGGCGTTCCCGAAATGATGGCCCTCACCCCCGATGAGAGCTATGTCAGTGGAGAAAACCGCTTCGACTCTATGGCCCTGCAACAGCAACAGCTTCGGAAGAGCGGGCGCAATCCGCTCGAAAGCATCGTGCCGCAGGCGTTCCTCCTGGGCCACATGCAGGCCCGCGTCGCCGGGCCGAGAATCGTCGGCTCCCATTGGAGCAGCGACACCACCACGACGGTCGGCGGATCCAAGGTCCCAGTCCAGATCGACTGGGCGCTGAAGGGCATCGACGAAAGGGCGCAAACCGCCAAGATCGTCTGGTCGGGCCAAGCGGATCCGGCGGCGCTGGCCGCAGCCTGGGAGGCCGGCCGGTCTGCCCGCGCCATTCAGCAGGCCATCCTCGACGGCCTCGTGAGGGACATGGGTGCCGAACCGGCCGATCCCTTCCCGGAAAAGGGCAGGCCCGCCGCATCCTTCTCGGGCTCGGCCTCTGTGTCGCTGCGCGACGGCTCCGCCATCACCGTCCGGGAGACCGTCATCAGCGACGATGGCCGGATGCGAAGAGCGACGACGACGGTCGTGACCAGGCTGGACCCCTGAGCCTCAGCAGAACGCCGGAGCAGAATTCACATGCTCCGCGGTTTCTTTGAACCGGCATTCACGATGTGAACATGTCTCGCATTGTGCCCTCATCGGGGCGACTCATCGTCCACGGCCCTCCTGTCGGCGCTTTCCGGCCGCAAAGCCGCTGTCCGATCGGCGACGAGCCGGGCTCCGACACCGAACCGGAGTCCGCTCCCCGACCCGTCTCCATCGGCTGAATTGGATCCACCCCTCATGACCTTCCTCACCGGTTTTGGCCGTTTCCTCCCGGGAGAGCCCGTCCACAACGACGAGCTGGAGGACCTGCTCGGCCCGCTGTCGCCGCGCCAGCGCCGGGTGCAGGAGGAGGCGCTGGCCCATAACGGCATTCGCAGCCGGCACTACTCGCTCGACCGCAGCGGCGCCTTCCGCGTCGACAATGCCGGCATGGCGGCCGAGGCGGCCCGCGCGGCGCTGGAGAATGCGGAACTGCCGCCGGGCGACCTGGCCTTCCTGGCCGCAGGCACCTCGGGCGGCGACGTGCTGGCGCCCGGCTTCGCCAGCATGGTGCATGGCCGGCTGGGCTTGCCGCCGCTAGGCCTCGCCAGCCTGCAGTCCTTCTGCGCGAGCGGCATGATGGCGCTGCAGGCCGGCCATCACGCCATCGCCGCCGACGGACGGCCCAACGCGCTGGTGGTGGCCTCGGAATTCGCCAGTCGCTTCTTCCGCGCCGGCTTCTTCGAGGCCGGGCGTTTCGACCTCGACGCCGAGTTCCTGCGCTGGATGCTGTCCGACGGCGCCGGCGCGGTGCTGCTGGAGGATCGGCCGGCCCGCCGCGGCCGCAGCCTGCGGCTCGACTGGGTCGACATCGTCTCCCATGCCGGCCACCACGACACCTGCATGGTCGGCGGCGCCCGGCCGTCGCGCGAGGCCGAGGACGGGCTGGCCGCCTGGGGCACCTATCCGACGCTGCAGCAGGCGGTTGACGATGGCGCGTTCCGGCTGCGCCAGGACCTCAAGCAGCTCGATGCCATCGTGCCGATGTGCATCGCGCGGTATTTCGAACTGACCGAGGCCGGCCGGATCGACCCGGACCGCATCGACCACGCCCTGTGCCACATCTCCTCCGCCGCCTTCCGCAGCAAGATGCTGGCGGGGCTGGAGGCCGCGGGCCGGCCGCTGGACCCGGCGAAACTGTTCTCCAACCTCGCCACCTGCGGCAACACAGGCGCCGCCTCGATCTACATCATGCTGGAGGAACTGGTGCGGACGCGGGAGCTGTTTCCCGGCCAGCGCATCGTGTTGATGGTGCCGGAAAGCGGCCGCTTCATCGCCGCCTACGCCCATCTCACCGTGGTCGGCCCGGACGGCGAGGCGGGCAAGGTTCCGGCGCGGCCCATCCGGACCACGCCGCCCAAGGACGCGCCGCCCGAAGCCCCGGCGGCGGGATCCGACGCCATCCGCCGGCTGCAGCAGCGCCTGACCGCGGTTTGGGCCGCCTTCGAATCAGACCTCGAGACGGTGCCGGTGGTGGCCCGGCTGCAGCACGGCCGGCTGACCTTCGACGACTACCGCGAGTTCCTGTTCGACCTGCGCCAACAGGTGGTGGAGGGTGCACGCTGGATCGCCCGCGCCGCCTCCTCGATCGGGCCCGAACTGGTGGCAGTGCGACCGCTGTTCATCGGCCATTCGCGGGCGGAGCAGAATGACTTCCGGCTGCTTGAGGAGGATTATGTCGCGCTGGGCGGGTCGCTCGACCACATTCGCCGCGGCCGCAAGAACATCGGGTCCGAGGCGCTGTCGGCCTGGATGTTCCAGAAGGCCAGCGAGCCAAACCCGATCGACCTCCTGGGCGCGATGGTGATCATCGAGGGATTGGGCGAGCGCATCGCCGGCCGCTGGGGCGCCGCGATCCAGGACCAGCTGCGCCTGCGCGACGACCAGGTGCGGTTCCTGCGCCATCATGCGGCGGAGGACGAGGACCACATCGCCAAGCTGTGGTCGCTGCTGGAGCAGCTGGACCTGACCGAGGCTCGGATCGACGGCATCGTCGCCTGCGCCAAGGTCACCGCTCGGCTGTACCGGCTTCAGTTGGAGGAGCTGGGCAACCGATGAGCGTGCAGCCGACTGAAGGGCTCGCCCCTCCCGGCGCCGAGGCGACAGTCTGGCCCGCGGATTTCGATCCGGCCCGGTCGCCGCCGGACGACCCGGATCCCTGGACCGCGCTCTACGTCGACCAGGGGCTGTGGATCGATCCCGAGGCGAAGGCGGCCCTGGTCCGCAACATGCGCTCGTGGTCGCGCCGAGCGGTACTGCCGATCCTGCGCCCCGTCGCTCGCACTTTCGTCGTAGTCAACACCCTGATCCGGCTAGCCCTTCCCAGCACGCTGGCGCGACCGGTGCTGCTGCATCGAATCCTGGTCTGGGGCCTGCGCAACTTCGTGCGCCGCGACGCCAACTTCCTGGTCCTGCGCCACTTCCATCTAGGGTCGGAGATACTGGCCTTCATCGCTGCCAACGTGCCCGGCTTCAAGCCCACGACCAGGCCGCTACGCCCGTCCAATGTCGGCCAGTTGATGCCGGACGTGTTCCTGCGCCACGACATCAACATCTACAGGTTCATCCTCGAGCTGAACGCCTATCTCGCCGCCACCGGGCGCGAGCTGACGCCGCCCGAGCGGCTCGACCTGTCGTCGATCACGGATGGGCCGATGCCAATCGATGCCGCACTGGACGGCACCGACAATGGCATCGACGTGCACAGCGCGGTCGAGGCCTATACGCCGATCTATCAGCTGCTGCTCAGCGACCGCGACTTCTGGCGCGCCAGCAACTCGCTGCAGTTGGACGAGATCATAGGCGTCTATGTCGCCCGCATCCTCGGCAACCCTTACAACCTGGCCTTCATGCTGAACCGTCATCCCTTGATCCCGCAATCCACCCTGAAGGCGGGCTTCCGGCTGATGCTGCACGGACTGGTGACCGAGCAACTGCATGGCTATCTACGCCAGCTCAAGCGCGCCCAGGCGACCGGGGCGGCGATCGCGGGCACCCGCACTACGATGGATGGCTGACCGGCATGGCATCGACCGTGCGGAAGGGCCTGTTCGCCTCGCTCGCCCACGCCGTCGCCGCACGGCGCAACGGCCTTTGCGGCATCCCGGATGAAGCCTACGCCGCGGCCTGGACCGAGCAGGCGGTGCTGGGCTGGCGCTTCCTGCTGGCCAACGATCCCGAGGCGATCCGCGCCATCCTGACCGCGGACGAGGAGGCGACTGGAAAGGCCCGCTGGGTGCAACGGACGATCGGCCCGGCGCTGGGTGACGGACTGCTGTCGACCGAGGGTGAGGATTGGCGCCGCAGCCGGGTGGTGGTCCAGCCGATGTTCCATCCCACGCGCATCACCGCACGGCACGGCGTGATCGTTCAGGCGGCCGAGGATCTCGGCGCGCACTGGCGGGCGGCTGTCGCCGGCGGGGTGCGCGATGTCACGCCCGATCTCAGCCGGGCGACCCGCGAGATCCTGCTGGGGCTGTTCTTCGACCCGGATTTCTCCGGCATTCTCGCCCGGCTGGGCGACCTGATCCCGATCCTGCAGGAAACGGCAGGGCGGGCGCGGTTCAAGACGCTGCTGGGGCTGCCGCGCTGGTGGCCGGACCGGTTAGGCCCCGAGTTCAGGCGCGCGCGTCTCGCGCTGCAGGCGGCGCTGGACGAGGCCCTCGCCTGCCGACGCGCCGATCCGGTCCAGCATGACGACCTGCCCGGCCGGCTGCTCGCCGCCGGGCTTGACGATGCCCGCATCCGGGCAGAGATCACGACCTTGTTCTTCGCCGGCTACGAGACGACGGCGAACGGCATGGCCTGGGCGGTGTGGGAATTGGCGCACCACCCTGATCTCGCCGATGCCATCCGCGACGAACTCCTGGCCGTGACCGGCGGCGCCCTGCCCATTCCCGATCAGCTTTCCGCCCTCGACCTTACCAACCGCATGATCCATGAGGTGCTGCGTCTCTATCCACCCGGGTGGATCGTGGGCCGTAGGGCGCGGCGGCCGCTGGAGGTTCCCGGCAGCGACGGGCGTCGGCGGATCCGCCGCGGCACGACCATCAATATCGCCGCGTGGGTCACCCATCGCAGTCCGCGTCACTGGCCGGACCCGGAGCGGTTCGATCCAGAGCGATTTCTCGAGGCCACTGCCGCGCAGCGGCCACGCGGCGTCTATCTCCCTTTCGGTCACGGGCCGCGGGCCTGTCCCGGCCGGGGCCTCGCCCTAGCGGAAATGTCGGTGCTGGTCGCGCTGATCGCCAGAGACTTCCGTATCGAGCCCGCCGGCCTACCGCCGAAGCCGCTCGGCCGGGTAACGCTGCGCCCGGGAGGGCCGGTGACGATCCGCATCACTCCGCGCAGCTAACACAACCCGCATCTCCGCGTCGCATGAACGGAAACCACAGCACTCAGGACACCGAAGCTGCCATGAATCCCCTGCTCGCGAAACTCAGGACGAACGTCACCCGCCGCCGTGCCGGCGGCCGCGGTCATCCTAGTCATGTCGTCCTACTTCATGGTCAACCAGAACGAGATCGGCGCGGTGCCGCGCTTTCGGCCGCCCGGTCGGCGACCAGCCGGTGCAGCCGGGCCCGCACTCCAAACTGCCCGTTGTAGTGCTGCCGCCGGACGCGCTGGAGCCGTCGCCGCCCAGCCGTGGGAATAGGATGGAGCCGTTGGGAACGGCGCGGCGGCACGAACCGGCGAGCACCCCACGGATCCGAGGAATGGATACGGGCATGAAGATTTGGATCGCTCTCGCCGCCGGATGGCTCGCCGTGGTCGGCTGCGCCACCGCCACCGCCGCGGGCAAGACGGCGTCGCTCGATACGCAGGTAGTCGCCGTCAACGCCGATGCGGCAAACACCGTGACACTGGTGCTGATGGTAACCGGGGAAGGGCTCGCCCCCTATGATCTCCCGGAGGATCTGGGCGGCGCGCCGGACGGTTGCGACGGAACCGGCTACAATCCGATCGGCGGCCGGTTCACCGGGGGCTGCTACAAAATCGCCGCCACCGAGAATTTCCAGCCCGTCTCCGACCTGTCCTACCGGGTGCTGTTCAAGCACGGCACCACCGGCTTCGTGCAGTTGCGCTATCGCAGCCCGATCGACCCCCGCTACGCAAGGGAGTTCAGGATCGACATCGGCTTCAAGCTCGGCAACGGCGTCGTGGAAAACCGGCACTCCGAGATCTTGACAGCGCTGCTGGCGTTTCCACCGGATGCCTTCCCCGATCCGGCGAACCCCTGGGCGCCGATCTATGCTTTCGAGGACCGGCGCCTGAACGCGCTGTACCACACCCTCGCCGCCGCCCCGCAGATCATCGACGGCGCCCCGGCGCTGCACGCGCTGCTCGGCAAGGCGGAGCGGGACTGGGTGGCATTCAAGGAGGCCGACTGCTCCGCCGTTCTGGTGCCGGATCCCGCCCAAGCAGACCGCTGTCGTGTCCTGCGCACGGTCAACCGGATCGACCAGTTGGATGCACTGCGCCGGAGCCAGACCGGCACGCCAAGGACGATATCCCCATGAGCCGGACCAAGATCGCGGGATGGGTTTTGACGCTGGTCCTCTCTGTCCTCGCGCCAGCCCATCCGGTCCGTGCGGAGCAGCTTCTCAGGATGGAGATCCTGGCCGCTGACATCGCCGCGTCCCGGGCCACGCTGCTGCTCCGCCTGACCGGCAAGGACGGCTTCCAACTGCTGCCGGAAGGCGAATGCGACAGTAGCCTGCCCGATATCGGCGAGACAGCAACCAATTGCTACAAGCTCGATATCGTCGAGAACGGTGCGCCGATCGGACGCTATTCATACCGGATCTTGGACACTCGTGGCTCGACCAGCTTCCTGCTGGTCACCTATTCCTCGATGGCGGCCGACGACCGGCGTCTCAGCCTGACCATCGACTGGGACGGTTATTACAACGAGGATCCGCATGCCGTGCATGTGCTGTTCGACTATGACAACGGCATGCTGGATCCAGAGGATCCGTTCAACGTCATCCGCCGCCTGTACGAGCGCCAAGCAAACGCTCTGGCAAAGGTGATGGCCGAGTCCGCGTCATCCGGACGGGAAGGCCGCGCCGTTGCCGCTGCGCAGAAGGCGTGGGCGCAGTTCGCCGAAAGCGACTGCGTCCTGGCCGAACGCCTGTCGGGCGCGGCGGCGCGCAACCGCTGCCTCGCCGACCGCGCGATGGAGCGGATCGACCAGTTGAACGACAAGTTCGGACCGGACTGAGACACCCGGAAGAATTCCCGTCGCGGCACGTCCCTGTCCGCCCTGATCCGCTCAGTCCGGCCCCAGATAGGCCCGCAGGGTCATCACCCGCCGTCGGATCGTCTCGACATTGTCGGAAGCCAGCGTGACGCCGGCGAGCGTGCCGTATTTGCCGTTGCCGGCGACGAATTCCTGGCGCTGGAAGGCCATGTCCGCGTCGCGGAACACCAGCCATTGCCGCTGCGCAGCACGCAGCTTGTCGCGCGATGCCTGATCGAGCGACCGCATCAGCTGGTCATACGTCCGGTTCAATTCGCGATCCCAGGCCTCGTAGGCAATACCCAGGCATTCGACCATGCCGGCCGTGCTCTGCCCCCGATCGGCGGCGAGGCAGGCCCGCAGTGCCTTGTCGATCGGGTCCGCCGTATCCTCCGACTGAGCTGGGACACCTTGCAGCGAGAGCACGGCCAGCAAGGCGACGGCGAGTGGGAGCCGGACAAAGCGCATGATCGGTTTCCATCGTGGCCGTCGGGATCATCGGGCAACGTCTCCGCGGCGGTTTCGGGCGGCCTACTGTCCGGACGGCGGCGCATTCGGATCCGCGTCGAGACAATCGCCGTCGCCGCGCAACACCGTCCGCTCGATCCGGCCGTCATCGAAGAACGGGATGTCCGGGCACCATCGCTCGCCCTGCGCCGTGTCGACCTTGGCCCAGCGCGATTCCTCCGAGCGCAGCAGGGCGCCGGTGGCGGAATAGACGTCGACCCGGAGGCGCCCGTCGATCGCCCCCCCCCCGCAGGAACCTCGCAATCGCCGCAGTTCAGATCCAGCGTCAGCCGGCCCTTGGCCTCGACCGGGACGGGGGCATATCCGATCCGCCCCTTGTCGTAGGCCGGCATGACGTAGCAGTAGCTGATCTCCCCCTTCCGGCGTACCGCCGTGAAATAGCTCTCGCCGCTGTCGATCTGCGCCACCTCGCCATCCTTCCAGGCGAAGATGTCCACGCCGTGGTCGGCCGCGCCGTTTCGCCAATAGCTGACGATGCGCTTCTCAGCCGGCAGGAACTCGGCCGAGGCGATGTCCTGCAGCGATTGCGGGGCGTCCACCATCCGGTGCCCGGCCGGGTCGTAGAGCCAATATTGCGATGGGATATTGGGGCCGGCCGGCATGGAGAGATCGATGCGGAGGTCGGGCCAGCCGTCGAAATTCGCGTCCAAGATTTCCGGGAGGAAAAGACGGCAGGCCCCAGATGAATCCGTGTCCAGCGTCTGCTCGCTGCCATCCGGGCCGCGCAGCAGGATTGTGGTGACCCTGGCATCCACGCCGCACGCGTCGGTGCCGGGCGGGTCAGAGGCCCGGATCCGGATGTCGAACGGGAAGTCGTGGACGGTGTCGGAGCGCAGCGAAATCGGCAGCCGGCGCGACCCGTCCGAGGACCGCCATTCACCGGTGAGCGGCCCCATGCCGCCATGCAGCCGCCAACGGCCGGTCACCGGGCCGGTGCCGCCCAAGGCCCGCTCCTCCAGCAGCATCCCGCCGTCCTCGGTCTCGCCGGACAACGATATGCCTCCGGCCTTGCAGTCGCCGTAGCAGTAGCTGCCGGAGAGCTTATCCCCCTCGCGCCAGAGCGACATGGTGATCCGATGCGTGCCGATGCTGCCCTGAAGGCCGCGCAACCAGGCCGGGAACTCCAGCATGCCCGCCGCATCAGACGTATCTGCCGGCTGCGCCCGCAGCGGACCTGCGGCCAGCGGGGCGAGGAGCAGGCAGACGACGAATGGGTGTGGATGGCGCATGGCGTTCATTCGGGCTGAAGTCCTGGCCAAGCTCGTCAATCGAAACCGAGCCAATCCCACATTGCGGTGCCCCTGCCGCTGAACTGCAGGGTCTTCGGCACGTCGTATCTCGATCCGTCAAACACCAATGAAGCCTTCTCCCCGTTCCGCGACGTCTCTTCGATGGCATCGCAGAGGTCGGGACGGTCATCCTCCGGGACCGTCCGTTCGTCCGTCTGCGTTTCGTCCAGCAGGAGATCCGCAAGGCCGTTGTGGCGCGACGGGCCGATCGTCAGCCTCCGTTCGATCCTCTGGCCGATATGGCCGCAGGGCATCTGTCTGCCGGTGTTAGCCGCGCTCGTGACGAGCCCCTCAAGCACCGGCGCCAACCCATCGCGATCCAGCCCGTAGAGGCTCAGATCCGTCACGGAGAATCCGTCCCAATCGCCCGTGCCGGCATGGTGAGCGCGGATCGCGAAAGCCGGCACCTCCGGCGCGAGCGGCCACGGCTCCGGGTCGATCTCGAACGAATCCATGCGGTTCCCGGTCCCGACGGAGCCCGGGGCAAAGGCATGTGCGACAACATCGCCGCTTCTGCTGTCGGCCACCACCAGATCGAGATCGAACGACGGCGAGGCGCCGGACGCCGCATCCTCGAGGATCAGCAGGATAATGGCCTTGTCCGGCCGGCCCGGCCACGATCCGCACTTGGTCTGGTCTCCCACCAGCGTCTTGTCCGGGTGAAGAGAGGCGGCCAGCCGGGACGGCAGCGTGTCGCAAAGTGCAGCGGCCTCAGCGGAGGCGTCAGCCGCCGGCTTTCCCCGGATCGGCCGGCTTGCCAGGAGCGTGAACTGGTGGCCGTCGAAGACGTAGAACCGGGCGGTGGGTCTATCGCCGGGTTCGTCCCTTGCGCCCGACAGCACGATCAGGCGGCTGTCGGAGCGGAATTCGATCGGGTGGAATCCGCTGTCGGCGGCCCCCCAGCAGCAGATCGAGCCGGGCAGCCAGGCGACCTCGCCGGTGTTGCTGTTGATCGCGGCACCCATCAGGCATTCCGCGCCGCACCCCCAGGCGGTCAGCACGAAATCGCCCGCGAAATTCGCCGGCTGGCGGGCGCCGTCCCGCAGCCGGGTGCGGAACATCCGTTCGGTCGGCGAGGCCAGCACGACCGGGGCGTTCGGGCCACGATGGGTGGCAGCCGCGGGATAGTCGCGGAACTGCGGCACATCGGCCGCGAGCGCCGCGGCGGGGCCGCGGCCGGCGAACAGGGCCAAGGCGCAGAGAAGCAGCACCATCCGCATCAAGGTCGCTCCCGGGATCCTCAAGGTCGCTGCGTTCCGCCTCTTTCCAGTCCGCCCGCTACTTGATCATCCCCGCGGCCAGGTCGGAGCTGGCGGCAATGCTGCCGCACATCCGTGCGATGTCGAGGTTCGAACGCTGAGCAAGCTCGGCCAGCGTGTGCTGTTCGCCGGCGGCGAGGACGGTCCCTTGCCGCCCGAGCGCCTCGGCCTTGTCCAACTCCGCCTGCGCCGGCATCTGCGGACGGTTGTTCAGCACCCGGCGGGCATGCTCGATGTTGTCGGCCGTGGCGAACTGCTTCGATCGGCAATACTCCAGCACACCGACCCGGTTGGCGGCCTCGATGGCATAGACATCCATCGGGCCGGCAGCCCGGGCCGGGGCAGCCGTAACGGCGAGAAGGCCCAGGCAGAGCGCGTAACGCAGGATCATGGCGATGCTCCGTTCGGATGATGGCGGCTCAGGGGGCCGGCGCATAGGTGACGGTGGGATTCAGCCGCTTCAGGATCGCCGACTTGGCGGCGTCATCCCCCATCGCGGCGTCTGCGATGTCCGACAGGCGCACCGGCGCCGCCGGCGCGATGGTCACAGCCAGGGGGCGCCTGGGCTTCGGCAGGTCCTGGATCAGGTCGGTCAGCGCCGTCATCGTGTCCGGCGGCAGGACCGACTCGCCGACGATGCGCAGCCGCGCCAGGGCTCCGGCCTTCGCGGCCGCTACGGCGCCCTCGGGATCGGTCGTGCCGTTCGGCAGAGCGGCGAGCATCGGCATCACCGTGAACGCCTCGAACAGCCCCTGATTCTGGAGCCGGAACGAAAACCGGTTCAGCGCGATCCTGGCCAGCGACGCCGCGTCGGGCAGCCGGCGCCAGGGCTCCAGCAGATCCGGGGAGACCCCGGAGAACGTCCCCGTCGCCGAGATGGAGCCGTTGATCTCGTGGCGCAGCGAAAGGTCCGAAACCGTCAGCAGGCCGGTGTCGGGGGCGAGGGCGTAGTCCAGGGTGAAGACGAACGGCCTCACCACCAGCTTGGAATAGTATGCCGTCACCGGGTTCCCACCGGAGATCATGCGGATGCCTTCGGCCTTCACGGACAGCGTCAGGGGCGGCTGTCCTGCGAAGACACGCTGGAAATCGAGCCGGTCCAGGCTCAACGCCTCGACATCCAGGCTGCTGTAGCCGGCCGAGATCCGCAGATTGCCGTAGCGGCAGCCTGCCTTCCCCGCCGGCTCGACGGTGCCGACCGAGAGGGGGGTCTCGGACGCGTCCGGGGCCTTGGCGAGGAGGTCCAGCACCCCGCGGCAGCGCTTGACCGGGTCGGTGGGGACCGAGGCCGCCTCGGCAGGCCGGGCCAGGATGCCGAGGAGCAGCGCGGCCAGCGCCGCCCCGGCGACCGAAGTGATACGAACCATCGTCAGATTCCTCTGCATCGGCTGGGCATCTGCTCGGGCCAGATGCGTGTGTTGCCCGCCCCGTACAGCACCCGGACGCCGCACCGCATGGTGACGCGCGCCAGGGGCCGGCCGGTCGTGTCGATCACCATCGAGGCGTCGGCGGTCGAGGCCACGGCGCGATCGTCCGCGAATGACGAGACCGCGCCGTAGACAGGTGGGATGGCGAAGCGGCCATCCGCCTCGACATAGCCGTAATGCTCCCCGTCGGCGGCGGCATAGGCCAACCCGCCCGCCGGCAGCCCGAGATCGGCGAAGGCCAGCCCCTCGGCCGGCCGGCCCTGCTCGTCGATCCAGGTTGCCTGACCGTCCTCGCGAATCAGAACGGCCCGCCGGTCCCGGAACAGTCCCGCCGAGCCTGGCACCGACAGGGTCGGCCGGCCCCTGGCGTCGGCATAGCGCGTCACCGGCTTGCCATCGGCCGAATCGCGCGCGAGCAGCCATGGCGAGGCCGGAGGCCAGCTCCACTGGCCGGCCGGCAACTCGGCAACCGGCCTGCCTGTCCTGTCGATCAGCCGGTTCGTCCTACCCGTCCGTTGCAGCGCGAGTCCCGACATGGCATCGAAGGTCGAGCCGGACGCGGTTGCCGGAGGGATGCTCCAAATCCCCGCGGCATCGACGTAGCCCTGCTGCGGCGGCTTGACGATCTCCCAACTCCGGCCGATCTGCGAGATCTCGGCACGGGGGTCGTCGTTGACCGGCGTACCGTCGGGCAGCAGCAGCCAGTTCTCCCGGTCGTCGCCGTAGCCGACCGAGGCCAGGATCTTCCCGTCCTCGGCGGCGGTGACGTCCAGCCCCCGCCGGAACGGCACGATCTCGCGGCCGGACGAGTCGACCACCTCGGCCGGGGTCTCGTCGTCATCCGCGCCCGCCGTCGCCGACGCCTCGACACGCCAGAGATGGTCGTTGAGCCGGTGCACCGCGCCGAAGCGGGCCGGCAGCGCCCAGCGGCCCTGGCCGTCGATGACGCCGACCTGACCGGGGCCGAGGGAAGCGACAGCCAGGCCATCGGCGAAATCGCCGATGGCCCGGAACCGCGGCGGCACGACGACCCGGCGGGAGGCGATGTCGTAAAGCCCCCATGGCGCGTCCTCGGCGGCGGTCTCGTGGAAGCGCACGACGCCCGGCCCGGCGACCTCCGCCTCGAACACGTCCGGCAGGGGCGAGAGCTTGCCGCGGCGATCGAGCAGCCGCGACACGCCGTCCCGGTAGGCCAGCGCATAGCCGAACCGGAAGGGGCCGATGTGATCCTGGTCCGGGGCGAGCAGCGGCTTGCCGGCCTGGTCGAGCAGGCCGGTCCCTTCGGCCGTCTCGACGGCGAAGCGCAGCCCATCGGCCGGCACATCCCGGGTCTCGTCGTCGAGCGGCACGACCTTCTGCCAATGCGGCTTGAGCACGAGGTCGCCGTTCGAGAGCAGCAGCCCGGCGCCCTCGGCGCATTGGCAGTGGTTCTGCCCGATCACGGCGATCGCGGTCGGCGGAACGCTGCGGCCGGGCGAGTTGCGAAGGGGCTCGACCGCGTAGTTCGCGAGCGTTGCCGCCGCCTTATCGCCGAGGACGGCCCGACCTTCGGGGTCGATGATCGCGACGGGCGTGCCGTAGTCGCCCCACAGCCACAGCCGGCCCTGGACGGCTTCGGCCTTCGCGACACGGGCCAGCCAGGCCGGAGGGTGCGCCCCGCCGATCCACTGGCCCCGCGGGGCCAGGATACCGGCGATCCGGTCCTCGCCGCCGTCGCCCGGCTCCGGCGGCGCCGCCCGGAAGAAGAGGAAGCCGGTATCGTCGTAGGAGGATACCGGCTCCAGCCCTTTCGGCACGACGACCGGCTTGGCCAGCCCCGGCACGTAGACCTCCAGCCCGGCCGCCGTCGTCAGCAGCAGATAGCTTCCCTCTTGCCTGAGATCGTCGGCAGCGGACCGGTCCAGCTTGCGCAGCACCTCCCCGGCGGCGCCCAGCAGGTCGAAGCCGGCGTCCTCCTGGCCGTCGGCGGCCAGCCAGAAGCCGGGGCCGAGGGGCTGGACGCGCCAATAGTCCCGCGCGATGACCGATCCATCGGGGCGGATCAGCACGGTGCCGTTGGCCACGCCGAGCCGGCCCGCCGCCATCGGAGCGTCGATCTCGTCATATTCCGGCTCCAGACGCCACCGTCCGGCGCCATCCGCCAGCCCGTAGCGGCCGTCTGCGGCGGCGGCGATGAACAGGTCCTCGCCGAAGCTCTGCACCGGCTTGACACCGTCGACGGCATAGCGGCGCTCGCCGGTCGGCAGCAGATAGGCCGGCTTGTACTGGATCTGGACCAGACCGGGATCGCCGTCCTGGAGGAAGATCCGGGCGACGTCGTCGCCGAAGGCCGGACCGACCGGCTTGCCGGACCGATCGATCAGCCGGAAGCGGCCGTCCTGCATCACGGCCGCGAGCCCCAGCGTGGTGAAGGGGCCGGCCCAGTCGAAGCGAGGCGGCAGGGCCCATTGGCCCTGCGGGTCGAGATAGCCCCACTTGCCGCCGTCGCGGGCAGCGGCGCGGCCGCCATGGAAATCGTCGACGCTCTCGAAGCGCGGCGGGATGGCCAGGCGACCGTCCCGGTCCAGGAAGCCCCAGCGATGCGCGCCCAGGGCCGGATCCGCGGCGACGTCGTCGATGTCCTGTCCGGGCGGCGGCAGGAGGACCGCCGCCCGCCCCTCCCGCAGGTCGTGGATGCAGAGATTGGCGGCCAGGGGGCGGTCGGCGTCGAGGGACATCTTCGTCGCCAGGTCGTAGTAGGGCGCCTCGAAGCAGGGCGCCTCCTGCGCCGCGGCGGCGGCCGTCGCCGCGGCCAGGGCGGCCGCGCAGAGAATGATGGCGGCCGGGAGGCGGCGAAAGTGGATCATCGCGTGGGGCATGACCGCTTCTGCTTGGGCCAGATCTGGGCGCTCTTGCCGTCGGCCACCACCGGACGGCCGCAATGCAGCAGGAACCGTGCGACCACGCGGCCCGAGGCGTCGATGAACTGTGGCACGCCCTTCTCGGAGACGAGGGCGCGGCCGTCGCTGAAACTGGTCGCCCATTCGTACCGGGGACGGATGACGAAGCGGCCGGTCCGGTCGATATAGCCGTAGGCCTGGCCCGACCGGCTGGACTGCATGGCGAAGGCGCGGTCGCCTTCCATCGGGCCCAGCCTGTCGAAATAGGCGCCGATCACGCGTTTGCCGCCGGCGTCGAGGAACCCGTATTTCTCCTCCGGGCTCTTGAACGGCACCAGCCCGCCGCGGGCATCGCTCGTCTCCACGGCGTATCGCCCCGGCAGGCGCAGGATCTCGGCGCCGTCGAGCGCCATCAGCACGGTTTCGTCCTTGTCCTCGTCGTTGCGGACCAGTCGCCCCATGCCGGCCAAGGGCGACGCGTCGGCCAGTCCCGCCGGGCCGGCCTTGCCGTCCTGGTCCAGCAGGACGCTGCCGCCATCGACGGAGGCGCTGGCGAGACCCTCGGGCTGCACGAAATCGATGGCGCTGACATAGCGCGGCGGGACGCGCCATTCGCCCCGGCTGTCGATCGCGCCGTAGCGGTCGTCGAAGCGGAGGACGATCCAATCCCCCGCCATCTCCGTCCGGTCGGGCGCGGCATCGCTCCGCAGCAGGACCTTGCCGGCCCCGTCGACCAGCGCGGCCCCGCCCGACGCCGGCTTGATCAGGAAGCGGTTCGCCGCCAGGCGCTCCGGCTTGTCGCGCAGATCCTCGCCGATCTCCCCGCCCGCGGCGACCGAGGCCAGGCGGTACACGCTCTCGGGCCCCCCTCCCGGCCTCAGCGGCTTGCTGCTCTGGGCCACGTAGACGCCGTCGTCCAGCCGTTCCGGCTCGCCGTAGCCGGCGATGCGGGGCGGGATCACCCACCGGCCCTGCCGGTCGAGCACGCCCCAGGCCTCCGCCTGCCGCGCCAGGGCGTAGCCGCCATCGAAAGGCTTGATCTCTTCCAGCGTCGGCTCGACCAGCACC
Organism: Inquilinus limosus MP06; assembly: GCF_000767795.1. Lineage (GTDB taxonomy): Bacteria > Pseudomonadota > Alphaproteobacteria > DSM-16000 > Inquilinaceae > Inquilinus > Inquilinus limosus_E. The sequence continues at coordinate 37,059 of NZ_JANX01000002.1, forward strand.
TTCCCGGCCTCGATGTCCCACAGGCCCCAGCCCACCGAACCGCCCTCGGCCCGCCGCGAATAGAGGAGGCAGCCCGACGAGATGTCCTGCGCCTCCTCGATCACGCTGCGCGGCACGTCCCGCCGCCGGCCGTGTCCGTCGATCAGGACCGGGCGGACGGCCTCGCCGCCCTGGTCCCTGGCCACGGCGTATCCGCCGCCGAAGCCGCTGAGCCGCTCCAGTGTCGGCGGGACCACCCAGCCGCCGTCGCCGTCGATCGCGCCATAGGACCCCTTGACCGTCTGGACCCGGAGAAGCAGGTCGCCCCGGCCGCCTGGTCCGATGTCATCCCAGTCGGGGTTGGTGACGATCCTGCCCTTGGCCGTCAGGATTCCTCCGGGCGCGCGGTAGTCCTTCGGCAGCAGCGTCGCAAACGGCAGCGGCAGGGCGTCGGCCGCACCCGCCGCGTCGCCATCGGAGACGGGATAGGCGCTATAGCCGTTCAGCGCCTTGACCGTCGCGTCGTCGAGCAGCGGCCGGCCGTCGCGGTCCAGGATCTGCACCAGGGTGGGCCCGCCGTCGGACGCATCGGACGGCTCGCTTATCCAGAGCACGTCGCCATGCGCCTCGATCTCGGGATGATCGGCCGGGACGGCCCTGATCTCCGCCTTCGCCCCGATCAGCAGCACGGCGTCGTCGGCCGCCAGCGCGCTCCAGCGGCCGAACGACACCAGGCTCGGATACTGCCCGAGGTCACGGACGACCGCCGCCTTGTCGTCGAGGATCTGCTGGGTGCCGTCCTTCGTCGTCGCCAGCCACGTGCCGGGCATCAGCAGTTCCACCGAGCGATAGCCGGTCCCGGACAGCGGCTTGCCGGCAGCATCGACGAACCACCAGCCATCGTCGTGGTAGATCGCGACCGTGCCGCCGTCGGACCGCGGGGCCATTGTGCTGCCGAGAACCTCCGGGGCGATCGCCCACCGGCCGGACTCGTCCAGATACCCCCAGCGCCCGCCGTATTTCGTCTCGCGCCGCTGGGCCGGGACCAGCCCGCCCTGGGGCAACCCTACATCCATCACGTCCTCCGGCAGGTCCCGGGCCAGGCCCGTCGCGGCGTTCCACAGGAGCGGCGCGACGGGTACCAGGATGCTGGCCAGCGGCTGCCCGGGCTCGAAGCCGTAGCGGCCCAGGCGCCAGCCCGGGGGCAGGGTCCTGACCGTCCGGCCCTGGCGGTCGATCAGCAGATGCCGGCCGTCGGATTCGACGATCGCGGTGCCGTCGCCGTTGAAGGACGTCGCCCCCTGGAACCTCGGCTCGATCACCCAGGCACCCTTCGGGTCGATATAGCCCCAGAGCCCCTTCACCTGCACCGCCGCCAGACCGTTGGAGAACCCCTCGGCGTCGTCGAAGGCCGGCTCGACGACCATCCGGCCCGAGGCGTCGAGATAGCCCCATCGGGGCGGGCCGTCCTCCCGCTCCGGCCCGATCTGCACCGCGGCCAGCCCTTCGCTGTAGGCCCAGTTACAGGCCGACCTGCCGAGGGCGTCGGTGCAGTCGTACCCTGGCCCGGCGGAGCGCGCCGGGGCGGGGCCAATCACAAGCAGGATGGCGGCCAGCGCCACGGCCGCGCCGTCCCGGCTCCTCCGTCCAGGGGTCATCCGTCCTCTTCCCGATGTCAACAGGACCCGCGCCGGGGCGGGCACCCGCGCCAGCCCACCAGATCTAGCCCAACAGGCACAGGCCCCAGGAAGGAAAAGGTGCCTGTCCATCCCATTTCGGGCACAGGCCGTCCCAGACCCTTCCCGCCCGCGCCTCCGGGCGCTATGGCAGCGGCATGTCTGTGATTGTCGATCGGCTGCCGCTGCCGGCCCGGACCGGATCGGCGACGCGCCGACACGCCGCCGTCGTCCTGGCCACCGCCCTCATGCTCGTCGGAGGCGCGACCCCGGCCTTCTGCTCCCCTCTCGACGACGCGCAGGCTGCCCTCGATGCCGGCGACTACGAGAAGGCCCGGTCGCTGTGGCTGCGCCTGGCCGAACAGGGCGACGCACGGGCGAGCTACGGCATGGGCCTCCTCTACGAGGGTGGCGACGGTGTCGACATCGACGCCGCCGAAGCAGCGCGCTGGTACCGCAAGGCCGCGGATCAGGGCTATGCCCCCGCCCAGGAGAGGTTGGGGGGCTTCTATCATTTCGGACTGGCCGCGACGCAGGACGACGCCGAAGCCGCCGCCTGGTATCGCAAGGCGGCCGACCAGGGCCTCGCCGAAGCCCAGTACGACCTGGGCATCCTGTATGAGCAGGGACAGGGTGTACCCCAGGATCCGGCCGAGGCCGCCCGCTGGTACCGCCGTGCCGCCGATCAGGGGTACCCCAAGGCCATGGGCGGCCTGGGCCTCCTGTATCTCGACGGGACCGGCGTGCCGAAGGACGCCGTCGCGGGCCTGACGCTGATCCTCCTCGAACGCAGGCTCGGCGACGAGATCGAGCGCGATGTCACCGATGAACTGCTGGCGCAGATCGAACGCCAGCATCCGCTTTCGCAGCAGCAGCGTGACCGGGCGGCGGCCGCCGCCCGCCAGTGGCATCCGGGCAGCCCGCTTCCCCTGCCCTGACCTCCGGAGACGACTGCCATGCGCGCGTCGCCTTTCTAATTATTCTCATATTGAGATTAAATGAGATCACCGGTTCCGGAGGATCGCATGCGCGACGTCACCGTCCTGACCGCCGAAGACATCCTTGGCATCGCCGAGGACACCCCGGGGCGGCTGTTCACCGGCGACCCGGATGCTGCGAGGCGGGAGTATCACGCCCTCGCCATACGCTGGCATCCGGACCGTTGCGGGGAGATCGAGGCGGGCCGCGTGTTCCGGCATGTCGCCGCCCTCTATCGCGCGGCCGGTCGCAGGCTGCGCGACCGCGCCTGGCGGACGCCTGGCGTCGTCGAGTTCGAGGACGAGGAAGGCCGGCGCTTCCGGCTGCGTTTCCTCCGGCAGAAGGGCTTCGAGCTGGGCGAGATGTACATCGGCCGCCGGACCATCGCCTTCGCGGTCGCGCATCAGCACCGGGATCTCTTCGACAACGCCCTCGGGGCGATCGGCTCCTTCACCTTCGGCTCGGACCGGATGCGCGACGAGATCGCGCGCTGCCAGCCGGAGACCGTCCGGCACCTGCGGACGGCGGACCGCCTGGTCCTGGTGGTCCGGAATCCTCCCGACATGGTCCTGCTCGAGGATCTCGTCGCCCATCTCGGCGGCACGATCGACCCCAGGCACGCGGCCTGGATCGTCAGCTCGCTGGAAAACCTCGCCTGCTATCTCGGTTACGCCGGCATCGTCCACAACGCGATCGGCCCCGCGACCTGCTTCGTCTCGTCGGCGGCCCATGTCTGTGCCCTCCTCGGCGGCTGGTGGTACGCCGCGCGGGTCGGACGGCCGCTCGTGGCAGTCCCCGCGCGCACGATCGACCAGGGACCGGCCGACCTCGCCCGGACCGGGATCGGGGATCCGCGCACGGACCTCTACCTGATCCGGCCACCGGCCGCGAGATCCTGGACGATCCGGGCGGTGCCCGCCTGTTGAGATCCCCCGAAGTCCCGAAGCCTTTCGCGGATTTCCTCGTCGATCCGCCGGCCGGGACGGCCGTCGCCGACTACGAGCGCTGGCAGTCCGCTTTGACGGCGGCCTTCGGCGCACGCCGCTTCGTCCCGCTCGCGATCGAGCCGGACGCGATCTATCCCGCAACGGAATGAAAGGAGACATCATCATGGGTGCTGGCCGCTGGGACGGAGTGGGCATCCTTCTCATCCGCGACCGCTGGCAGGCCGACATCGGCCATCTTCAGCCGCAGCCGGATCGCCGACGACCTCGACCCACGGCGGATCACCGTGCGCGAATCCCGCGACTCGCCGGACAACCCGAACTCCACCGCCATCATTGTCGGCCTTGATGTCACCGGCTCGATGGGCGTCATCGCCGACAACCTGGCCCGTACCGGGCTCGGCACGCTGGTCGGCGAGATCCTCGACCGCAAGCCGGTGCCGGATCCCCATATTGCTTTCATGGGCATCGGCGACGCCTGGTGCGACCGCTACCCGCTCCAGGTTACGCAGTTTGAGGCGGATATCCGCATCGCCGCCACGCTCAAGGACCTGTATCTGGAGAAGGGCGGCGGAGGGAACAGCTATAAATCCTACAACCTGCCCTGGTACTTCGCAGCCAGGCACACCTCGATCGACTGCTTCGAGAGGCGCGGCCGAAAGGGCTACCTGTTCACGGTCGGCGACGAGGAGGCCCCGCCGGTCCTGCTGGCGAGCCACATCCGCGAGGTCATCGGCGACGAAGCGGCCCGCGACATCTCCACCCCCGACCTCCTGGCAATGGCGTCGCGGACCTACAACGTCTTCCACTGCGTCATCGAGCAGGGCAGCTACGCCAGCGCCTGCCTCGACAAGGTGCTCGACAGCTGGCACGCCGTCCTCGGCCAGAGAGTGCTCCGCGTCGGCGACTACGACCGGCTGCCCGAGGTGATCGTCTCGGCGATCGAGGTCACCGAGGGCCGCGACCACAGGGACGTCGCCAGGAGCTGGCCGGGCTCGACCACCCGTGTGGTCGGCCGGGCGATCGCCAACCTGCCGGCCGCCTCGCCGGGAACCGGCATCGTCCGGTTCTGACCCCCATGGCCGCCGCCGCTCCGGCGGCGGCCCCTTCCTCGGAAAGACCGATGAAAGCCTATGCCGTGATCGGCGCGGGGTTCGGGGACGAGGGCAAGGGCCTCGTCACCGACCATCTCGTGGCCAGGCTCGGAGCCGACACCCTGGTCGTCCGCTTCAACGGCGGCGCCCAGGCCGGGCATACCGTCACCCTGCCGGACGGCCGCCGGCACGTGTTTAGCCATTTCGGGAGCGGCAGCCTGCTCGGCGCGCCGACATTCCTCAGCCGCTTCTTCATAGCCAACCCCACCCTCTTCGCCGCGGAGCGCCAGAGGCTCACGGCGCTCTCGATCGCGCCGGCGGTCCTCATCGACCCTCGATGCGTCGTCACCACGCCCTACGACATGGTCCTGAACCAAGCGATGGAGCGGCCGCGGTCGGGATCGCGCCACGGGAGCTGCGGCGTGGGGATCGGCGAGACGGTCGAGCGCAGCCTGCACCCCGGATTCCGGCTGACCGTCGCCGACCTGGCCGACGAGGCCCGGGTCCGGAACCGCCTGGAGGCCATCCGCCGGAACTGGGTCCCCGCGCGGCTCGCCACCCTGCGGCAGGTGATGCCGGCGGCGGACCTCGGCGCCGACCGCGAGGTCGCGGCCTTCCTGGCCTCCGACCTGGTGGTCGAGCGGACAATGGCGGATATCGCAGAGTTCCTGCGCCACGTCTCGGTCGCGGCGGAGCCGCCGGGCCTGTCCGGCCGGCCCCTGGTCCTGGAAGGCGCCCAGGGCCTGCTGCTGGACCAGGATCTCGGCTGGTTCCCGCATGTCACCCGGTCGCACACGGGACTGCGCAACGTGGCCGCCCTGGCCCGGGACTGGCGCCTCCGGTCCATCGAGCCGATCTATGTCAGCCGGGTCTATGCCACCCGCCACGGCGCCGGCCCCCTGCCCCACGAGACGGCCGGAATCCCGGGCCTCCGCTTCGAGGACCGGACCAACGTCCCGCACCCCTATCAGGGCGCGATCCGGCTTGCCCCCCTCGACCTTGACCTCGTTGCCGACGTCGTCCGCCGCGACCGCCTGCTGGCCTCGCTTCCGTCCGGCGTCGCGGTGACGCCCCGGCTCGTCGTCACCTGTGTCGACCAGCTCGACCGGCCGATCCCGCATGTGGACCGGGGCGAGATCGTCGAGGCCGGCCCGGAGACGGTGGCCCGCCGGCTGGCCGACCGGGTTGGGACCGGCCTCCTGGCGATCGGCGCCGGCCCGACCTGGGCCACGATGACCCTCGCCTGACGCATGGCAGGGCCACGCGACGGCGGGGCCGGATCTGGGATCAGATACCTAGACACCGCGATGCATATCCTTTTAGAAACATTGCTCGGAAGGGGCGCTCGATCAAGGAAGGCTGCCGCATGGACGAGCCCTTCGAAGGTCTGACCTATCGGTTCACCACGAAGATCGCGAAGCCCCGGGAGCGGTTCGATGCGTGGCGATCCGACGTCGGCGCCCTGTTCGACATCTCCGATCTCGACGGCGAGGACGTGTCCTACGACTCGCAATTCGGGTTCACGCTGCTGGACCAGATGATGTTCGGCGGCCGCGACTGGCTTCGCCCCGCCTCCCCCGTCACCCATGCGATGAGCCGGGACCCGCGGAAGATCCGCACGGACGGGCTGGACCACTACTATCTCCAACTGCAGATCAGCGAAACCCTGCGCGGGCAGGCGGGGGACGCCTCCGTCCATGTCGGGCCGGGCGACTTGTGCCTGCTGGATCTGGCAGCGCCCTTCGCGCTCGAGGTCACCACCGGCAACACCATCTGCATGGTGATCCCGCGCGACATGCTGCCGGCCGGCGTCGCCAGCCTGCACGGCCGATCCCTGCGGGGCGGGCTGGGAGGGCTGCTGGCCGACCATCTCCACTCGCTGCGGCGGCACCTGCCGGGTCTGACGCGGGCGGAGGCGCCCTATGCGATCCAGGCCACCAAGACCATGCTCCTGGCCTGCCTGATGCCCACATCGGACACCCTGGCGCAGGCCGGGAGCGAACTCGACGCCGCGCTTGTCGGCCGGATCAGGCGGTACATCGACGAGACCCTCATGTCCCCAGACCTCAGCCCGGACCGGATCTGCAGGGAGGTTGGGATCTCCCGGTCGAAGCTGTACCGTCTGTTCGAGCCGACCGGCGGCGTCATGCGGCTGATCCAGCGCAAACGCCTGCGCCGAGCCCGCCAGGCGCTGGCGAACCCGCTGGAACCGAGAGCCCGTATCGGAGATGTTGCTTGGCGCCACGGCTTCGCCAACGAGAAACATTTCAGCCGGCTCTTCAAGACGGAGTTCGGCCACTCGCCCAGCGAGATCCCGGCTCTCGACCAGGAGGCGGACGGCCCTTCCGCGGTGGAAGATCGGGGAACGGACGAAGGGCATCGCAGCTTCGGCGACTGGCTGCAGGTCTTCATGTCATAAATGCGGCATCGGGCATGCTCCGGATGCGCCTCGTCCTTCTTCTGATCCTGGCCGCCTTGGGCACGGCCTCCGCGGCGCCCTCGGCTGCCCTCTCCTTCCATTGTGCCGGGCTGCGTTCGGCGGCCGACAGTGTCCATGGTGTGGCCGCACTCGAGATGACGCTGCGCCGGGCCGGCAAGGGCTATGTGCTTGGCGTCAATGCCAACCATCGGTTCAGCCCTGGACTTTGGAGATCTCGGTTACCGGTGAGGCCAAGGACATTGCCGCGACGTTGTCCGCCGACCTTTGGCAACGCCTCTCCGCGGCCCCCGGAACCAGGGGAGAAAGGCTCTACGACTGGGCCTACTGCCCGCTGGCCGACCTCGATGCCGAGGAATACGACGCGCCGGCACCCGGGCTCTGGACCCGCGCCCTGTTGATCCATCGCAGCATCGACGGCGAACTCGCCTATTTCACCACTTGGTGCCCCAAGGACACGCCAGTCGAGACCCTGGTGCAGGTCGAAGGCACGCGCTGGCGCATCGAGGAAGGCTTCGAGACCACCAAGAACGAGTTCGGCCTCGGCCACAACGAAACCAGATCCTGGCATGGATGGCACCGGCATGTGTCCCTGGTCATGCTCGCCTACGTTCTCATGGCTGTCGTTCGATTCAAGGCGAACACCATGACGCCGAAAACACCGCCAGCGTCGCGGCAAAGCTCATCCGCTGGTCGATCCAGGAGATCCGACGCCTCACCCTCAGCTGGCTCAACGCCGCATTCCGATCCCCATGTCCTCGCATGGTCTAGCTTCCGCCGTACCCACCAAGCCGCTGCCCGAGAGGCTCATCTCAAGCGATCCCTTCCCCTCCTCTCCGGGCCCACCAGTCTCGCAACAAAGCCCCTGATCGCGGCGCTGGATCCCCGCCGGCGATGACGCACCGATGACGGCGACGCCCAGCGCCGCGCCGATCTGGACGGTCGAGATGATGCCCCCCAGGCCAGCCCGGCATGGCGGGGGTCGACGCCGCCGATCACCGCCTTGATCACCGATGGCATCACGATCCCGAAGCCGATCCCGGCGCAGGCCAAGCCTGGCCCGCCGGCCCCGGGCAGGAGCCCCGCGACGGCCACGATCACCGCGCCGAACCCCAGCACCTGGAGCGCAAAGCCCAGGGTCAGCGTGCGGGGCCCGAAATGGCGCGTCACCTGCGACGACGCCAGAGAGACGGCGAAGAACCCGCCGGCGAAGGGCAGCGTGGGATATCCGGGTTGACGCGGGTGCTGACAGGTCTCCGTTGACGCGATGTGCGTGCCAGCCGTACGGCTGCGCACATGCCAGCACGGCGCCGGCCGTCTTGGCCGAACAAGACCGAAGATGGCGGTCGCGCCCCTGCCCGGCCGAGCGGATAACCGGCGGTTAGCGACATCGCGCTGCTTACAGAGGATGCTTCGATGATGGCTTCGTTCGAGACCTGCACCGGTCCAGTGCGGCGCCGGGTGCGGGCTGCGGCCGTGCTCGGCGGCGCGCTGGCCCTCCTGGGCGCAAGCCCGGCCTGGACCGCCGAGCGCATGGTCTACAGCGGCACGCTGGGCACGGCGCAGGTGGTGATGGAGCTGTCCTCCTCCGAAGACAGCCAGCGCGTCACCGGCCGCTACTTCTACCTGCGATACGGGATCGATATCCCGCTGTCCGGCACGCCCGGCGCGCTGGCGGAGGCGATCCCCCTCGCCGACGAGTCCGAGGGGGGCAACGCTCCCGTGTTCGAGGATGCCGGAACCGGCAAGCCCGCCGTGGTCTGGGATGGCCGGCTACATGGCGCCCGGCGCGATCGATACGAGGGGCAGTGGCGGGATGCGCGCAGCGGCAGGACCCTGCCCTTCGCGCTGCGGCGGGTCGCGGCCTACGACCCGGACGCGGCGGCGCCGGACAGCGTCGAAGCGGCGACGATCAGCATGGCCTCGGCGCCCTACGATTTCCTGCGGATGCAGGTGCCGATGACCGCGGGGGCGGAGGTCCGGCTGGGGCCCGTCGCTTACCGCATGGTCGTCGATCCGCGGACGCAGTTCGCCTATCCCCGCCTGACCCGGCACCCTGACCCGGCAGTCATGGCCCGTGCCAACGCCATCCTGGAACAGCGGCACTGGCACATGAGCGTGGAGGCCCTGGCCTGCAAGGGGACTCTCTACACCTCGACCGGTCCCGCCGCCGGCACGCTCGGCGGCTTCGACAACGAGTCCATCTCGGTCGAGTTCCTGTCGCCCACCCTGATGAGTGTGGCCGAATCGGGCAGTACCGATTGTGGCGGCGCCTATCCCAACAACCACTTCGACCCGTTCACGCTAGACCTGCGGCACGGCGGATATCTCGACTTCAACCGCCTGCTGGATGCCGGGGTACGCGACGAGTACGGCAAACTCGATCCCAGCCCTGCCCTCGCCGCCTTCATAGACCGGCACCCGGCGTCCAGACAGGGCGATCTCGATGACAACTGCGGCGGAGAGACCCTGAAGGACTACCTAGCCCTCTATTTCCAATCCAGTGACAAGCTGGCCCTCGCCGTCTCCGACATCCCCCACGTCATGGGGGCTTGCCTCGGCCCGCAGATCGCGGTCCCGGTGAAGGATCTCGGCACGCTGCTGAAGCCGGAAGCGGCGCGGTACTTCCCGGACCTCGCGCTCCCGGCGATGAAGGCGGACGGCTAAGCAGCCTCCGGCAGACCGAACGCCTGCGCCACCAGCTCATAGGAGAGGATCCGGACGGCGTGGTCGTGAAGCGTGCTGGCAATCATCTCCTCGCTGGCCATGACTTCGCCAGGAACGGATGCGCCCTAAGCGGCCATCGCATTAGCGCCTCGATACCGGACAATGTTCGAAGCCGCAGGATCCGACCCTTCCCGGCTAGCCCGGCCCGACGAGGATGCCCGAAACCGGCCATCGCAATCCGCTCCCCGAAGCGGATCTGGCGGCTTCGACCCTTGATGGACAACCCAGCCTGCTGCGGCTATCCGGCCATCGACAGATCGCGCCCGCACCGCGCCGGATACTGCTCCCATCCGCGATGTCGGACTGCCGACGACACGGTATGTGCGCGAGCAGACGGATCCGGCGATGCTTGCAGCCTCGACACTTCGCGGCAGTCGCGCCGGCCGCTCGGAGCACTGATCATATCCCCTCGCCTCCTGGCGTCGAGCCGATCTGCGATCTGATCTTCTCCGCATCCGCCGGCGTCGCCCGATTGTAGACCACCATGCTGAGATCCGTCCGGCCGTCGACCGAAAAGGCCGAGTATTCAAAGGCCAGGGGGCCGAGAACCGGGTGGCGTATATGCTTGACGGCTTCGCCATCAGCACTGCGAACATCGTTGTCGCGCCACATCGTCCAGAACTCGGGACTGAGCCGGCAGAGCTCATCGACGAGAGGCCCCACCTCCGCCGCGGCCCCTGCACGCGCTGCGCCGACACGGAACGCGCCCACCACGTGGCGCGCCACGCTCTCCCAGTCGCACTGCACGGCGCGGGCACGCGGGTCGAGGAAGATGATGCGCAGGACATTGCGCTGATGCGGCGGCAGGGAGCCATAGTCGCCCAGCATCACGGTGGCCGCCCGATTCCAGGCGAGCACGTTCCAGATCGCCGTCCGAATGAGCGCCGGGCTCGGGTCCAACGCGTCGAGGACGCGTTGCAGCCGGGGCGTGACGCCTTGGTTCTCCTGGTAACGGACCTCGGGCAGGCGCCCGAGGCCGAGCAGGAAAAGATGTTCGCGCTCCACCGCCGTCAGCATCAGGGCGCGGGCGATCCGATCGAGCACATCGGCCGAAGGGACGCCGCCGCGGCCCTGTTCGAGCCACGTGTACCAGGTCGGGCTGATGTTGGCGCGCTGTGCCACCTCCTCGCGGCGCAGGCCCAGAGTGCGGCGGCGCTCCGACGGAAAGCCGAGAGCGGCCGGGTCGAGCCTGGTGCGGCGGTCGCCGGGTGCTCGCTCGTCCTGTTAGTCATCTTACTATGATAAAGACACTACTTTACCAGAATAGACCCTGCACCGAGATTTGTCTCCAGCGAAGCCTGGAGACCTTCTCATGCGTGTTTTCGTTACCGGTGCAACCGGATTCATCGGTATGCCCGTCGTCAAGGAACTCATCGCCGCCGGACATGAAGTTCTTGGCCTGGCGCGTTCGGAGAAAGGGCAAAAATCCCTGGCCGCCATTGGCGCGGATGTTCTTCGCGGTTCACTTGAAGACCTCGACGGCTTGCGTCAGGGCGCAAGCGCTTCTGATGCCGTCATCCACCTGGCCTTCATCCACGACTGGTCGAACTTCGCGGAGAGCTGCGAGATCGACCGCCGCGCCATTGAAGCCTTGGGTTCCGTTCTGGCTGGCTCCGACAGGCCCCTCATCGTTACAGGGGGGTTGGCGGGATTGGCCAGGCCCGGTCAGGTTGCGACCGAAGATGGCGTGATACCGCCGGATTTCCCATTCCCCCGTGTTTCGGAACAGACGGCTCTATCGCTGCAAGGCGTCCGCGCCTCGGTCATGCGCCTTCCCCAGGTCCACGACCCGCTCAAACAGGGTCTCATCACCCCGGCGATCGAGGTGTACCGCGAAAAGGGTGTCTGCGCCTATGTCGGCGACGGGCTCAATCGCTGGCCGGCGGCGCATGTTCTCGATGTCGCGCGTCTTTACAGGCTGGCGATCGAAAAGGCTGAGCCGAACGCAAAATATCACGCCGTCGCGGAAGAGGGTGTCTCGATGCGCGATATCGCCGAAGCCATCGGCCGGCGCCTGAAGCTGCCGGTCAAATCCATCGCCCCGGAAGAGGCCCAGGCATTCTTTGGCTGGCTCGGCCGGTTTGCGTCATACGATATGCCGGCGTCCAGCACGCAGACGCGGAAGCGACTCGGGTGGGAACCGACGGGACCCGGGTTGATCGCCGATCTCGAACAACTGCGCGTCTCCGATAGCTGACGATCGCAGGAACGATGCGCATGTTTCTGGCTTAGGACGAATCCACATTCAGCGCAGCCAGAGCATGATAGCGGCGAGATGAATGTCGATTCGTCCTAGTCTTCGCCACCCTGGCGATGGGCGGGTTCGCCTCGGGTTTCCTCAACCCGATCCTGTTCGCCGTGATGTTCGAGCGCATCCCCAAGCCCTTGATCGGCCGCGTCACGTCGATGAGCACCGCGCTCTGCTGGACGCTGATCCCGTTCGGTGGGCTCTTCGGCGGCGCCTTGACCAGCGGCATCGGTCTGCCCGCTGCGCTGCTGCTGACTGGGTCGGCCTATCTCGCGGTGACGCTGTTCCCGCTGGCACGCAAGAGCTTCCGCGGCTTAGAAAAGCGACCGATCGCGGGCGCCAGCTCATCGTGAGCTAGCGTCTGGATCTTCGCTCCTGATCAGCAGCATCGTTTAAATAGGCCGGGCCGCACGGCAGGTTCCACTGTTGCTGATTGGACCCGACTGGACGGCGCCATCTGCGGCCATCGTGCCCTCGCCCCGATACCGGACATCGACCGAACCCGTGGGATTGGCTTCGCTCGCGGCCTACCGGGCCGGACCAACACGCCGGAAACCGGCCATCGCCAGTGGGTACCCGAACCGGTCATGACCGCACGCGAACCCAAAGCGGTCCCCTGTCGCGAGACGCTTTCGATGATCCCTCTGAGCAATGCAGCCGTTCAGCAGCTGCCCTCAAAAATCGAGTATAATGCTCAACTTCCCGTTCTTTCATGAACTCGTTCAAGGCATCAACCACAGCCTCCCAGTCTCCGTCCTCAATCCGGCCGCGCTTGGCGAGATACCCGCTGAAGACGAGCTTCTGCTCAGGGGCCCACTCAAGCGTCTTCTTGAATATCTTGTTGAATCTGGAAAAGGCGTCGGCGTGTCCCTCTCATCGTTGCCGTCCATGGCGGCCAGCGCCTGCAAGATCGCGGCCTCGCACTCTTCGGCGTCCGACCGGAGTGCATCGACGCGGCTCCCGTCCGTCGCATCCTCGCTATCGAGTGGTCGCAACGGCCGACGGCAATGCGTGATCCAATGCCGGTCGGTTGCGCGGCAGCCCTGCTCCTGCCGCAGCATAGGCCGAGAGCCCTCACCGGCTCGTGCGTTAAAGCAAAATCTCCCAATGCGCCCTGCCGAGGGGCGTCAAAGGCCCGAGAGCTACCGGCGAGCTGCTGACGCCCCTTCGCGACAGCGAGTTGCATCTCTCGCGCATCGGCGTACACTCATCAGCATCGTCAGCAGCGACCCTTCGGGCGTTGGCGACTGAGAGATTCGTTCGCAATATGGGTGAACGCGCGCTCCCGCCTGAGCGGCAGAGGAGTGGGCGATGTTCGCCTCCATCATATACTGGCGCGAGAAGGTTGAAGAGACCGCGTTCGAATCCGCGCTCAGACTTAAGCAGTCGGCCGAAATTGAGGCGATCAGCAGAGATCTGATAGCTCGCAGTCAAGAACGGATTGCAGCCAGCCGTGACCTTCTGGTAAGGATCTCAGATCGCATAAAATACCAGTTTGATTGATCCGCGGCGCTCAACCGAGCGAGACCAGGCGCTAGTCAGGATTTTACTGAATATTAGGTGCTTATTGGCGAACTACTGGTGCCGATCCTCCGTTCTCTGGTGGACGGGAAGAGGCGGAGAACGGACAGTCATAGATCAGCGAACATCGGGCGCTCATATCCTCCTCGTCGAGGACAGTTGGATCGTAGCCTGTCAAATTGAAGCAATCGTCCTCGAAGCCGGGTACACCGTGGTTGGGCCGACCGGCTACCTGGCCGAGGCTATCGAAATAGCCTCGACAGAGCAGATTGCGGCCGCGCTGCTCGACATCGAGATTAGCGGAGGTGACCACACATATCCTGTCGCGGAGGCATTGATGGCCCGAGGCATCCCGTTCGCATTCATAAGCTCTCGCCCTCGACGGGAGATTGACCCGGTGTACCGGGACCTGCCAAGCATCGGTAAACCCTTCCGTCCCGCGGCGCTCCTAGCAACGCTCTCCGAGCTGGTCGGCGACCACGGGATCAACATAGGTCGATAAGTCCTGCAGCAGTTTCCCGAGCATGCCTGAGATTCGGCCGGTCCTGATTGCTTGGCTCGGCCGAAGGGCCCCAAAGCTGCCTCACCTCAAACTCCGGATATTGGGTGAGGCCCCGATCACTCGCTGTGATCGGATTGACCCTCGGCACCAGAGCTTTCGGATATCCTGCCGGTGAAATGACGCCCCGGATCCCGACCTCCGCCCTCCTCGATGGCCTGCTGCGCGAGGCCGATGCCGAGCGCGTGACGCTGCGCTGGCTGGTGGACCAGTTGGGCGATCGCTCCTTCGGCCTAGTGATGCTGCTGCTGGCTCTGCTCGGGGCGATGCCGGGCGCATCCGCCATCGTCGCCCCGCTGCTCGCCATCCTGGCGGTGCAGATGATGTTGGGCCATGCCGGACCGGCCTTCCCCCAGCGCGTCGCCGAGCGCAGCGTGCGGACCGAGGGGCTGGCGCGCACCCTCCGCCGCGCCGTGCCGGTTTTGCGTGCCATCGAGGCTTTCATCCATCCGCGCTGGCCGACGCCGTTCGAGACGACCAAGCGCGGGGTCGGGCTGGTGGTGCTGCTGCTCGGCGTCCTGCTGCTGGCGCCGATCCCCCTGAGCAACATTCCGCCCGCCCTGGTGACCGCCCTGCTCGCCATCGCCTATCTGGAGGAGGACGGGATTCTGCTCTCCGTTGCCCTCGCGGCCTCCGCCCTGCTGCTCGCCATCGCCGCCGGCGTCGTCTGGCAGACGATGGGTGAGCTGGGCTGGGTGCGGGGATTTTTCTAGAAGCGGCCACAAGCTCGCTCCACACTCACCGCAGTGAAGCAGCCAGAGATGCTCGAGCTCATTCGAGCCTGGATTCAACCGTTCCGGACAGCGCCGCCAGACAGGGGTGCGCAAATGGTCATAGAGCCGGCGTTCCGAGATGGCGTATCGCGGCGGCTGCGGCTCGACTGATGGCGAGAGCGTGCGGGCCCCGCGCATTCGATGCAGAGGAGATCGGGTCGACCTCGGTCATCGGGCATCTTAGACCGGAATCTCAAGCCCGACAGAAAACATCCTGCAGCCCTCGCCCGAGCCGCGCGCCAACTTCCCAGTCCAGCCCCGCTGCAACTCTGCAGCCATCGACAGCCCGCCCATTTGACCTACGCCGCGCAGCGGACATTGTCCGAACCGGCTATCGTCGGCGCTGCTCAACCGGCTTGGCGTACCGACGGGCGCCACATCCGGACATTGCCGTGACTCCTTCAAGCCGGACCTGGCTCGGCGACCTTGCGCAGATCTCGCGACATATCTGTCGGGAAGGGCCGGCGGTCGGGCAGAACTGTGCGAGCGAAGGCACTATAGGAGGCCGACCACTCTCAACAGGAGCGCCGCCGCAACCGCCGCAAGCACCAGAACGGCCAGTGCACCCCCGCTCCACCGGCCGGGGGCGGGCGACTGAGTTCCGGGCAGCGGGGCACGACGGGCCGTCCTCGGCTCCACACTGGGCAGGAGCGAAGCTAGGCGAGCCGCGATGGCCATGATCTCGCCGCTCGACCGATCGGCTTGTGCCGTGCCGGTGATGATCTCGGCCAGCTCAAGCACGGCTGCGTCCCGTGGCTGCCCGGCCAGCCGGCCTGCCGTGACCCAGGGATCGCCACCCAGGCGGCCCAGCATGGAGACCACGCTCAAGGGCATGCCGTTGGATTCCGCCCCGACATCGGCGAACAGAAACGCATTCAGATTCGACTGGCGCAAGCGAAAGACGTCGGTGTCGGGCATGTCCAAGTCGCACCTCGTGGGGATATATGACGTGATGGCCACACGCCAAAAATCAAGAGCAAGACACGTCAGAAGCATCGAAATATCGACCTCTGCGCCATTTTGGCCAAGATGAGAATTAAGGCCGAATTTTGATTGAGAAGGCCGTCGGATGATCGGATCAGATCGATCGAAATTTGGCGATCGACGGCGCCGAAAAAATAAATCCCGGACAACATCTAGGACATGATAGTTTGGCGAGTGAGGGAGATTTGCCTCTCTCCGAACGAAAGCACAATCCATGAAAACCCCCGAATGGCTTAAACCGGCGCTCTACGGCGCCGTGTGCGGTGCTGTCGTGCTCGCCGTCATCGGTTTCGGCTGGGGTGGCTGGGTCACCGGCTCCTCGGCCCAGCGCATGGCCCAGGACCGGTCCAAGACGGATGTCGTGGCCGCATTGTCGCTGATCTGCATCGACCAGTCGAAGCGCGACCCGCAGCTGACGGAACGGATCGCGGAGCTCAAGGCGGCATCGACCTACAGCCGCGGCGACCTCGTGGTCAAAGCCGGCTGGGCGACGATGCCGGGCGGAACGACCGCCGACGCCCAGGTCGCCAAGGCCTGCGCCGCCCAACTCGCCAGCTAGGCCGGATGCAAGATCGGCCGCAACGCGGGTCGCGGACCCGGAGCCCGTCCATCGCCGGCCAGGCGCCGGCGATGGGCGAGATGGGCAGCCGCGTGCCGGTCGGTGTAGGCCCCAGGCCGGATCAGCGGCCGTCTGATCGGCGCGGGGCGCCGGAATCGCGCTCGGCCGAACGCGACAGCTCATGCTCCGGCACCATCCGCTCCTCGCTTCCGCGCACGCTGCGGACCCGGTAGAGCGGACCGGACGTGTCGCTGGGATAATGGGCGAGCACCTTGAACGCCCCGTCCCCGGAGTGTCCGGACAGCGATCGGCGGGAGACCTGCACGACGCTGCCGATGGCGAATTTGTAGTCCTTCATGGGTGATGCTCCTGGCTGTTGGGATGGCTGGCGGCGAATGCCGCTATCGCGGATGGGACCGGGCCGGACCCGGCCCGCCGCATGCCTGCGCGGAATTGTCGGAGTGAGCGGGGCGGGTCGCGAACTCACCACCGCCCATCAATGTCGGGAAGATATTGCTCAAATAAACAGAATTCGAATATAAAATCAAACCATAATATTATTCTGATAACCAATATAATTTATTGAATTTGTCGATGCTGATTCCCATATCTGCGAGATATAGAATTTAGCAGCTGCTTCCATGGCAAGCCCTTGGATGCGCCGGCCGGATCGATGCCGGGCCGCAGCAGGGCGTTCAGCATCATCGCAAGGACCAGGACATGCCGGCCAAAGACGTCAAATTCAGCACCGATGCGCGCGACCGGATGCTGCGCGGCGTCGAGATCCTGGCCCGGGCGGTCCAGGTCACGCTCGGCCCGAAGGGGCGCAACGTCGTGCTCGACAAGTCCTGGGGCGCGCCGCGCATCACCAAGGATGGGGTGACGGTGGCCAGGGAGATCGAGCTGGCTGACAAGTTCGAGAACATGGGCGCGCAGATGGTGCGCGAGGTCGCGACCAGGACCAACGACCTGGCCGGCGACGGCACCACCACCGCCATCGTCCTGGCCCACGCCATCGTCCGGGAAGGCGCCAAGGCGATCGCCGCCGGTCTGAACCCGATGGACATCAAGCGCGGCATCGACCTGGCCGTCGCCGCGGTGGTCGAGGAGGTCGGCAAGCGGGCCAGGACGATCTCGACCAATGACGAGATCGCCCAGGTCGGCACCATTTCGGCCAATGGCGAGCGTGAGATCGGCGAGATGATCGCCAAGGCGATGAAGAAGGTCGGCAATGAGGGCGTGATCACGGTCGAGGAGGCCAAGAGCTTCGAGACCGAGCTCGATATCGTCGAGGGCATGCAGTTCGACCGCGGCTACATCTCGCCCTACTTCATCACCAACGCCGAGAAGATGATCGCGGAGCTGGAGACCCCCTACATCCTGCTGCACGAGAAGAAGCTGCCGAACCTGCAGTCCTTCCTGCCGCTGCTCGAGGCCGTGGTCCAGGCCGGGCAGCCGCTGCTGATCGTGGCGGAGGATGTCGACGGCGAGGCGCTGGCCACCCTGGTGGTCAACAGGCTGCGCGGCGGGCTGAAGGTCGCAGCGGTCAAGGCCCCGGGCTTTGGCGACCGTCGCAAGGCAATGCTCGAGGACCTCGCCATCCTGACCGGCGGCCAGGTCATCTCCGACGATCTCGGCATCAAGCTGGAAAACGTCACCCTCGACATGCTGGGCCGGGCCAGGAAGGTCGTCATCTCCAAGGACGAGACGACGGTGGTCGATGGCGCCGGCGCCAAGACCGACATCGAGGGCCGCTGCAACCAGATCCGGGCGCAGATCGAGGAGACCACCTCGGACTACGACCGCGAGAAGCTGCAGGAGCGCCTGGCCAAGCTGGCCGGCGGCGTCGCCATCATCCGCGTCGGTGGCGGCAGCGAGATCGAGGTCAAGGAGCGCAAGGACCGCGTCGACGACGCGATGCACGCGACCCGTGCCGCGGTCGAAGAGGGTATTGTCGCCGGCGGCGGCGTCACCCTGCTCTATGCCAGCCGCGTCATCGACCAGTTGAAGCCGGAGAACACCGACCAGAAGGTCGGCATCGACATCGTCCGCCGGGCCCTGCAGGCGCCGGTGCGCCAGATCGTCGAGAATTCCGGCGGCGACGGATCGGTGGTGGTCGGTAGGCTGCTCGACAGCCAGGACCACAATTGGGGCTACGACGCCCGGAAGGGCGAATTCACGGCCATGCTCAAGGCGGGCATCCTCGACCCGGCCAAGGTGGTGCGGATCGCGCTGCAGAACGCCGCCTCGATCGCCGGCCTGCTGATCACGACCGAAGCGATGGTGGCCACGCGGCCGGATGCCGCCGGCCCGGAGGCTCCGAACGGCGGAGGCATGGACTTCTGAACCCCGCCGCCCCGGGACTGGCGTCGAAGCAGCGTCAGGGCAGGACGCCGACGAACACCCGCCGGTAGCCGCTGATCAGATCCACGGCGGAAGTCGCCGCGGCCCGGCTGAGCTGCTCCGCCCCGGCGTCGCGCTCGCGCTCGACAAGCTGCACCAGCTCCTGGAACCGGCGATGCGCGATCGTCGCCGGGTCGATCCCGGCCCTGTCGTGCAGCATAACGAAACCGGGCTGTGGCAACTCTTGGGCCAGGACCCGAAGCAGGTCGAGCAGCTTGGCACCAGTGTCGACGCGGTGCCACCGGTCTCCGTCCCAGACCGAGATCGTCGGCCGGATTTCCATCTGCATCATGCATCTCCGTGTCTTGTCATGAGCGGCCGCGGCGTCAGCCCTCCATCGCCGCCAACAACGCCGCGATCTCGGTCGTCGCGAGGGTAGAGAAGGTGTCGGAGACCGCGTAGGGCAGGACGATCTGATCACCGTGCCGCATCGCCCCGCAGGTGTAGACGACGTTGGGCACATAGCCTTCGCGTTCCGACGGCTCGGGCCTGACCAGCGGCTCGCGCGACCGGGCGAGAACCCTGGAGGGATCCTGCTTGTCGAGCAGAACCGCCCCGATCGAATACCGCCGGACCGGCCCGACGCCATGGGTCAGCAGCAGCCAGCCCTCGTCGAGCTCAATCGGCGATCCGCAATTACCAATCTGCACGAACTCCCACGGAAACCGCGGCTTAAGGATGAGCCGGCCGCCTTCCCAGACATGCAGGTCGTCGGACCGGATCAGATACAGGTTCTCGTTGTCCTGCCGCCCAATCATGGCATAGCGGCCGTCGAGCCGGCGGGGAAACAGGGCCATGCCCTTGTTGCCGGCGGCGTCGCCTCGCAGTGGGACCATTCGGAACGAGACGAAGTCGGTGGTCTCGAGCATCTCGGACCGGATCCCAAGGCCGCTATAGGCAGTGTAGGTGGCGCGGAAGACCGTGCGGTCGCCCTCGTCGAATGCCACGAACCGGGCATCCTCGATGCCATGCGCCTGGGAGTCCGTGACGGGAAAGATCACCCGCTCGCTGATGTCCTCGTCGGGCGCGAACACCAGCTCGACCTCGTCGCCGCGCTGGCCGGACACCCGCCGCTGCACTCCGGGAACGGAGGCGAGGCGGGCCGACGGGTCGATGGCCAGGCCGCCGTCCACCGCGATCGTGCCCGACCGGAACGTCAGTGACGAGATGTGCCCTTCCCCGACGGCGCGGAGGCTGAGGATGAAGCGGCGCCCACCCTCCGGCGCGCCAGACTGGTCGGGATGCGGCACGATGCTGGGATTGAACAGCGCTGCCGCCTCGAAGGCGTATTCCAGCAGGAAATAGGCGCCGACCAACTGGCGCTGCGTCTCGGTGAAGCGGGCATGGGGCGCGAAAGCGCCCTCCATGTCGTCCGCCCGGGCCTCGAACCGCTCCAGCAGGCGGCGGTGGCGGCCTTCGAAATTCGTCAGCACCTCGGCCAGATGGTCGGCCGCCGCCTCGGGCTCCAGCGCCAGCACCCGGTCGACGATGTGGTTGGCGCGGGACTTGTCGCCGGGATTGAGGTCGCGAGGCTCGACCGCCGGCTTGAACGGGCGAACGACCACGCGGGAGGGATCCGGGCGCAGATGCAGGGCCGCCCGGTTCAGGAAAGTGATTTGCGACAAGATGTCCTCGGGCAGGTCAAGGGAAGGTCACGCACTCACGTCTCGGCCAGGCGCGGCACGAATTTCGCTCGGCCGTCCATGACATGCGCGATGCGGCGCATCTCCAGCTGGCTGAGGAGATAGGAGACGACGGATTCGCCGCCCTGGTTCTCGTTCACCCGGTCGGGATGCAGGCCGTCGCGGCAACCGCCGGTCTCGGGATCGACCAGGGGCAGCCCCAGGTCGTTGGCGCCGAGAAACCAGCCGAAGGCGCGCTCCGCGTTGGCTTTCCATTCAGGGTCACCCTCGACGCGCCACGCCGCCAGGCAGGCGGAGACGGCGGCCGTGACCTCCAGGGGCTGCTGGTCGAAGGGCCGTGGCGCCGTCCGCCGGTCGCTGAAGCTGCTCGACCCGACCGGCCGGAACACGCCGGCCGGCGTCGTCTGATGCGACATCAGCCAGTGCAGGGTACGCAGACCCGCATCGACAAACTCGACTGATCGGACGCCCATGCCGGTGACGATCAGGGCCTGCGGCAGCCGCGCATTGTCATAGGCCAGCCCGTCCTCGAACCAGGCCCAGCCTCCGGTCTCGACGGCCGCCAGTATCGACATCAGCCTCGTGGCCAGGGCGTGCCGGACACGTTCGGCAAGGGTGTCGTCGGCCGTCACGGCGCAGTAGGCGTCGAGCCCGAGCAGGGTGAAGGCCCAGGCGCGAGGCGAGCCGAAGGCCTCCACCGCCGGCAGCGCCTCGGCGAACAGCGCGGTGGCCCAGCGCCGGCGCGATGCGCTGGCGTCGCTGCGCGCGCATTCTCCCAGAGCCCAGAGCGTTCGGCCGTGGCTGTCCTCCGAACCGCTCTCCTCCAGCCAGCGCCGGTCGAAGCCCATGAAGTTGCGGAATCGCCGCGTGTCGGGATTCCAGGCATGCTGGACGAAGGCCGCCAGCCGGGCGGTCAGGGGCTCGGGCAGTGCCACCTCGCCGGGATGGTTGAGGGCGCAGGCCACCAGCAGTGCACGGGCGTTGTCGTCGACGCAGTAGCCATGGGACCGATCGGGCACCGAATGCACGGCATGCTGGAACAACCCGGTGTCGTCGCACATCGACAGGAAATGGCCGAGCTGCATCGCCAGCGGCGCGAAGCGGGGACTGGCCGGCTCACGCCCATCGGGTCGCTCGACCACCCGGAACCGGTGCCCCTGCCGCGCCTGCTCGAAGACGCTCCGGTACTGCTCCGCCGTGCGCGCCCAGGTCATCGACCGGCTGCCGGCATAGGCGCGACGGCGCATCGCCTCACGCCGGATGTCGTCGGTCAGCAGTCCTGCGACCGCGGCGCCGGTGGCTGCGGCGTCGCTGGACGGGACCAGGATGCCGCGCCCGTCGGCCAGCAGCTCGCGGGCGTGCCAATAGGGCGTCGAGACCACCGCCTTGCCGAGGCCGAAGCTGTAGGCCAGGGTCCCCGACGTCATCTGCGCCTCGTCGAGATAGGGCGTGACGTAGACGTCGCACATCGAGATGAACTCGAGCAGCGTGGCCAGATCGACGAACTGGTCGAGCAGCACGACATGCCCTTCAACCCCGCGATCCCGTGCCCGGGCGGCCAGGCTTTCGCGGTAGGTCTCACCCTGGTCGCGGACCAGGTTGGGATGCGTCGCGCCGAGCACGACATACACCGCGTCGGGCTGGCTGCGCAGGATCTCGGGCATGGCGTCGATCATGACCTCGATGCCCTTGTTCGGGGACAGGAGGCCGAAGGTCAGGATGACCGGCCGCCCGGCGAAGCCCAGCCTGGCCTTCGCCGCGGTGGGCTCGGTGAAAGCGACGTCGGGGATGCCGTGCAGGACGATGTCGATCTTGTCCGCCGGAACACCATAGACCGTCCGCAGCAGGTCGCGGCCCTTCCGGGCCATGACGACGACCCGCACCGACGCGCCAATGATCCTGCCCAGCACGTCCCGCTGCGCCGCCGTTGGCTCGGTCAGGACGGTGTGGAGCGTGGTGACCACCGGCATGGTCAGGCGCGACAGCAGCGCCATGACATGGCAGCCGGCCTCGCCGCCGAAGATGCCGAATTCGTGCTGCAGCGAGACCACGTCGAACCGGCCGGCGTTGAGGATATCGGCCGCCCGGACATACTCCTCGATCCGGTCGTCGGCGATCTCGATGCGGACGGCGGGCGGGTAGTCATAGGCCTGGCCGTGATCGGTCATCGCCGCGATGCAGGTCTCGGCGACCGCCTCCGACGCCGCCACCGCCTGCTGCAGGTCGGTCGTGAAGGTCGCGATCCCGCAGCGGCGCGGGAGCGAATTGCCGATGAAGGCCACGCGAATCGGCTGGGTCACGGCAGCGCCTCCATCGGAACGGCCGCCGGCCCGTCGCGGCGCGGCGACGGTCCGGCGGCATGGAAAGGGTCGGTCGATGCGCCGGGCCTCAGCTCTTCTTCTTGCTCTGGCCCGCGCCCGGGGCCGCCGCCCGGCTCAGCGCGCTCATGGTCGCGCCATGAATCACCGGCTTCGCAGCCTGCTTGGGTTTCCGGATTTCCCGATTGCTACGCTTCTGCCCTTTGGCCATGAAATCTCCTCTGCGCCCGATGGGGACGGCGCGCTGTGTGTGATGACGGAATGCTGCGGCGGTCGCGCTGGCGCGGTCACTCCACGGCCTTTAGATTGTCCGCGGAGGGCTTCCCGCTCCGCTGGTCGGGGACCAGATCGAAGCCCAGCCGCTGACCCTGGGTCAGCTGGCCGAGGCCGGAGCGCTCGACGGCGGTGATGTGGACGAAGGTGTCCTTGCCTCCTTCATCCGGCGTGATGAAGCCGAAGCCCCTCTGGGCGTCGAACCATTTGACGGTTCCCGCTGCCATGAATTCCTCTTTTCGCAGGCACTGGCCCGGCCGGGCCGCGACATTCGCGGGGACGACCGAACTGGCATTCAGATGAGAACCTGGGTTTCCGTTGCGCCTATGGGCACAAGGACGGATCTCTATATCCGGAATTGATCCAGTGATCCTGGACCAGAATCATCGAAATCCCCAGAAAATACGACCGTCGATTCGAAAAAAAATACGTCACCGAAATTGACCCCGAATAGGCGATATATTTCAATCGCATATAGATACCAGCGGGATCTGGAAATATAATTCTGAAATGAGTCGTGACTTTTTCGGTCGCAATACCTGATGGTCGACACCATATTGGTTGGCACAGAATGGGAAATCCTGTCCGGAGCTGAGTTCTCTCGCGTTCCTGGATTTCGGTGCCGCCATCGAGGGCTGCCGTGCGGCTCCATACGCCGGCACAAGGAGACATCATTGAAGATCGACAGCATGAGACGACTGCAGCGGGACGCCGAGCTCGGCGATGCCGTGGCGCAGTTCAATCTCGGCATCGTCTATGGCAATCGGAGCGGCGAACCCGGCCATGCCGTCGAGGACAGACGGATGGATGCCATCCGGTGGCTGTTGCGCTCGGCGAACCAGGGGCTGCCGCGGGCGCAGAACCGGCTGGCCGAAATCTATGTCGAAGGTCCGGACGCGTCGAAGGACGCGGTCAAGGCGTGTGCCTGGTTTCTCCTGGCGGCTGCGGGGGAACTCGGTGCCCGGGGGCAGACCGCCCGATCGGGCTACGAGCGTGCCGCAGCGCTTCTGAGCGCGACGCAGATCGCGCAGGCGCATCGCCGGGCGGCGCGCTGGAAGCCGAAGATCGAAGCGGAGAACGCCCAGGCGGAGGCGCCGATCCTGGCGACGGTGCTGCCATGAAAGGTTGGTTCGTCCCGCCGGTCGTGATCCCGATCGGCCTTGTGGTGCTGATCGTCATCTACGCCGCCGCCCGGGCCCTCGCATAGCCGCAGGCCCGGTCGAGCAGAGGGAGCCGAATGACCCTGCGGACAAGTAGCGGGACCGTCTGCTTCACCCGGCCGTTCACCCTGAGCGGCATCGACGGGCCGCAGCCGCCCGGAACCTACACGGTGGAGACGGACGAGAAATCGCTCGATGGCTCGTCGCCCCCGATCTACCGGCGGGTCGCGACGATGATTCGCCTGCCCGGCCGGCCCGGGAGCGGCGAGCTGGTCCAGGTCGTCACCGTGGATCCGGACGAGCTGGCCGCGGCCCTGCTGCGGGACGCCGCGGCGCCGGCAGGCCCCGCCCCAGACGCCCCCATGGCGGAAGCACGGGCTGAAGCACCTCTGCGAGACCCGGGAGGGCCGCCCGCGCCGCGCCCGTCCGACCGCCGGCTGCTGGACGGCTGGCGATACTGGGCGGCGATCAATCCCCGCGCGCCGGGCTGGATCGTGGCCATCGTCGCCGGCGTCCTGTTCGCCACGCTGATCGTCGCCTGGTGATCGGGCCGGCTCGGGCCGCGATCAGGCCCGGCCGACGGCTGCGGCCGGGAAGCCGACCATCTGCTGCCGCTTTTCGTCCCACAGCGCGAAGAACGGCGCACGCAGGGCATCCCACAGGCTCAGGCTCGGCACCGCCTGCAGCTGTTGGATCGCGGCGTGACAGGCGGACAGGCGGTAATTGGGGATGCGCGGATTGAGGTGGTGGATGTGGTGGAAGCCGATGTTGCCGGTGAACCATTGCAGGATCCGCGGCAGCTTCAGATAGGACGAGCCCTGCAGCGACGCGGCGCCGAACCGCCATTCCGCGTCCCGCTGCCACAGCGTTTCCTCGAAGCGATGCTGCACCGCGAATAACCAGACGCCAATGATCGAGGCGATCACCATGATCGGCAGCTGGACCTGCAGCACGCGCTCGAAGCCCAGGACGAGCCCGAGGCCAAGGAAAAGGGCGGCGATGCCAGCATTGGTGGCATGGACCGACAGCCGCTCCCGCCGCCAGTCCTTCGGCGTGTCGAACGGAATCCGGTAGAGCAGCAGGAAAACCAGCGGCGGCAGCAGCAGCCCGGTGATCGCCGGATGGCGGCTTAGCCGATACAGCAGGCGGCGGCGCGGCGCCAGGGTTTGGTATTCCGACACGGTTAGGCAAGTCGAATAGATGTCCGCCCCGCTGCCGCGTCGGTCGGGATTGTTCCAGACCGCGTGATGCCCGGCATGCTGGCGGCGCCAATTCGCGAAGGGGGCGTGAAGGTGATCAGGCCGCACAGGCGGCCGAGCGCGACGTTGGCACGGCGAGAGCCGAAGAACGACGAGTGCCCGCAATCATGCTGGATGATGAAGAGGCGCACGATCAGGCCGGCGGCGACCACGGCCAGGCCGAGCGTCAGCCCGTAGGACAGCTCAAGGCTGGCATACATCGCCGCGCAGACCCCGACGAAGCCTCCCAATGTCGATGCCAGCTGCCACACTGCCCGCGGCAGGCTCGGCGTCCGGAAGCGGGCGACCGCGGCCCGCAACGCCGCATCGGCATCGAGTGGCAGGCGCGGCTGCGCCGTCGCGGGCGTCGGATAGGGAGTGTCTTGCATATCTGTCTCCGAACTGCCCGGCGGAGCCGGGCCATGGTGGTCGTGGGATGTTCGAAGGCAGACGGCAAGAGCGCTCCACAACGGCAGCGGTCGAACTTCGAAACAGGCAGAAAGCCACGGCGGGCGCTCGATTGCGAGCGGTGAACGCCGACACTATCAATCTAGGTCAGCCTCAATGATATGGGAGTGACCGCGGGCGAATTTAACCGGCCGTACCCGGATGGCGTCACGGCGTGGCGGTCCGGCCCCGGCCGCGCCTGGATCCGGCCGTCCCCGCGGCGGCAACCCTGGCCGGCGGTACTGGCCGCGGCCTGATCCGCAAGGCCCGGCCCTCCGGCTGGTCGAGATCGAACGCCTCGGTCTTCCGCACCAGATCGCTGAGCTTGCGATAGCCGTATGTGCGCGGGTCGAAGTCCGAGGCGATGTTCGCGAGGCGCTGCCCCACGGCGCCCAGGGCCACCCAGCCATCCTCCGTCTCCATCTGTGCGATGGCCTTGTTCAGGATCGGGACGGCCGCAGCGGGAGGCTGGAGCGGGCCGAGGGACGCCCCTTCCCCCGGCGTGGCGACCTGGGCCTCCGGCAGCAGGTTCTCGGTGTAGATGAACCGGCGGCACGCCTGCCGGAAGCTTTCAGGCGTCTTCTGTTCGCCGAAACCGTAGACGTCCGCCCCCTGTTCGCGAAGTCGCGACGCCAGACGCGTGAAATCGCTGTCGGACGAGACCAGACAGAAGCCGTCGAACCGGCCGCTATGCAGCAGGTCCATGGCATCAATCACGAGGGCGATGTCTGAGGCATTCTTGCCCGTCGTGTAGGCGAATTGCTGGTACGGGTCGATCGCGAATTTCTGAAGGATTTCGGCCCAGGACTTCAGGCGCTGGCCCGAGAAGTCGCCATAGATCCGCCGGACACTGGCCTCGCCAAACTTGGCGACCTCCTCGAACAGCCCGGCGGCAATGCGCGGCGAGGTGTTGTCGGCATCGATCAGGATGGCAAATCTGGGCAGCCGCTCTTCCGCCATGGTGTGCATCTCCGTTTGATATGGCCCTGCAGCCAAGGCCATTGTCGTCATGGACAGGCTCGATGTCCGGATTGGTGAGGGCTGGACGGCACGCGTCCGGCCACCATCACCACCGCCTCGCCGAGATGCCAGAAGAGGACATGGACGAGCATCCTGGAAGGGGGAATCAGGCCGGCGGACGCCCCCGCGAGACAGGCTCGGTTGGCGCCCTGACGCGGGACACCGGTCGGAAGTAGGTCTCTCCCGCCCCGGCCGGCCTGCGCCCTAAGCGGAAATCACTGTGGCCGCCCGGAACCGGACGTAGCTCGAATCCGCTGAGCTCGGCCATCCTTTGCCGGCCCGAACCGCAGGACCTGTCCCAAACCCGCCGTCGAAATCTGCTCCAGGAAGGAGACATGTCCACTCGGAGAGTATGATCAATAATTTAGGGGATGGACCGGAGGCTTGTGCTATTTATCCCGGATAACACGCGTCGGAGCGCGCATGCCATTGCAGCAGGATTGTCCGTTTCGCAACTCTGATGGCCTCGTGGAAATCTTCTATTCGCGGCGCGGCGTCATCAGAATTCTGATCCTTGTATCGACCATTCTTCCAATAGTTTTCGCTGGGATTTACTTCGCGATCAAGGAGGGCAACCCAGAGAGAATATTAGTCTGCACCATCGCCTCAGCGATGTTTCTGGGCGGCACAATCGTGAGCGTCTGGAGCTTAGCCAAGCGATGGAATGACAAGCTTCCCCACCTCCGGCTCAGTCGCGACGGCGTGGAATTCTGCCAGTACGGCTTCGCGCTGCGTTGGTCGGATTTTAGGGCCATCGGTGCGACGACGCTTTCGCGTGTTCCTATTCTTGTGTTCCACATCAAGCCGGAGGCTCAGAGCCAGATTGTCCGGCGCGGAAGGCGCGTCCCCTTCGATGCCGTCAGCGTGTTCCGGAACGCGATCTGGGTCCACCTGCGCTCCATTCGGATGAGCCGACGTGATCTGATCACCGCGATCGAACGCCTTGGAGACTGCCAGGTCCGATAGGGTAACGAGTTGCCGCCCATGGTGCCCGGTTCAGGCACCAGATCTGTTACATAGAGGAGTTGCTACGCTTTCGCCGCGAGCCCAGCCCCAACGGGTTGGCGCCGATTCCGGTCGTTCAACGGGCGCCCCGTTTGCGCACGTTAACCGAACTCTCGGGATCCCAGCGCTTTCTCCGGAACGCACCAGACCTCGCACTCCCGAAACCGGCCATCGCCTTAGGCTGGATTGCGGACACGGGTCGACCCGCCCCTATCAGTCATTGATGTGGGCGGCTCAGGTCCTCGATGCTTCAACAAGCCGTCGTAGGTACAGCGGCCAGCCTTGATCACCCCGTACGCCGGCCGCGAGGCCTTGCCAGCCCTCACCATGCCGCTCGAGGTGACGATGCTCCAATTCCACCCTCGTCCGCCGCTCGCCATCCGCGATGAAGCGAACCTCTACCTCGCTTGACCGCGCGGGATCGGTCTCGATCCGCCAATGCGGGCTGATGTCCCACGTGAAGACGACGCGCGTGGGCGGCTCGTAGGCCAACACACGGCCCCACTGGCATTCGCTGCCGTCGATGCCGCGGTCGTAGATGCGTCCGCCAACCTTCGGTTCGAAGACCGACTGTGCGATGCTAACGGCCAGCATGTTGTGCTCGCGCGGCTTGATATGATCGAAGCGCTCGGTGAACACCCTGAAGGCGCGTTCGATCGGCACGTCCACGATGATCTCCGTGCGCACGGAGGTGTCGGCGGTGTTGGAACTCATGGTTATTGGTCCTCTATCTCGGCCACCTGTTTGAAATTCGATAGGGTTTGGTTCCAGAACTGGTCGAGCTGCGCACGTAAGGCAGCGAGACCTGTGGGATTAGCGCTGTAGAGCCGCCGCGTCCCAACCGCCTTATCAACGACCAGACCGGCTTCCTTCAATAGCCTGAGGTGCTGTGACACCGCTGGCCGGCTGATAGGTAGGCAATCCGCCAGTTCCCGGACATTCCGCGGGCGCACGGCGATTAGCTCTAGGATCGTTCGCCGCGTGGGATCAGCAAGCGCGTTCCATCCGTCCATAGATGGTTATATATCACTTACCGTAAGTGAAGGCTAACCAATTCCCTCCCGCATCGCGACGGCGACAATGGCGCAGGAGACTAACTCCGCCGGGATGTCCCCGATGCGATTAACAGATTGCCGTGCCAGCTGGTCGGCTGGCGCGGCTCGGGTGCGCCAATAGCGGTTCCCGCCTGAGCGCTCGGAAGCGGACAGGATCGTCGGGTCCGTGATAGGATAAATTCGCCTCTGCTGATGTACGCTGTGGTGGGAGGGTGGCCTAGGAGTGATAGGCCATGCCCACCACCACAAGTGATTCACGTACCGAAACAGAACCGCGAGTCCCTTGGAACAGAGGACAGCTGATCGGGCAGAAGCGGCCTCTGAGACCAAAGGATGTATGGTCGATTCGTGCACGGCTCGAGATAGATGATCGTGCGCGGGATCTGGCGTTGTTCAATCTCGCTATCGATAGCAAGCTCAGGGCCAGCGACCTGGTCAGCTTGAAAATCGAAGATATCCAGATCGGCGGGCGGATCCGCGAGCGTGCGACCATCGTCCAGCAGAAGACCGGCCGGCCGGTTCAGTTCGAACTGACCGATAGCACGCGCAAGGCCCTGCAACCTTGGTTGGCGCGCCGCGGCTCAATGACAGGCTTTCTGTTTCCCGGTCAAAAACGGAACCAGTCTCATCTCTCGACGCGGCAGTATGCCCGCCTCGTCCATAGCTGGGTGGCCGAGGCCGGCCTCGATAGTCCATCCTATGGAACACATTCGATGCGACGAACCAAAGTAGCTCAGATCTACCGCAAGACTGGCAATCTAAGAGCGGTCCAACTCCTACTCGGCCACAGGAAACTTGAAAGCACAGTGCGATATCTCGGCATCGAGGTTGACGACGCGCTCAGCATCTCCAAGCAACTCGATCTCTGACGGTACTGCCGAATGCCCTTGGCGCAATCGGCACATCTCGCCGGTCGGAGTGGATTCCTACCACCCCGACCGGCCCGCGCC
>NZ_JANX01000003.1 GCF_000767795.1 Inquilinus limosus MP06
GCGAGGGGAGGGGGGACTCGAGAAAACTGACGCTCGTGTCACGAAGCGGCCCGGCCCATGCATCCGCATCACTTCGTCAGATACGCCCCGGCGAAGATGTTGTTGCCGAGGGGGATCTGGACGAAGCCCTGCACGTTCTTGCGCAGGGCCACCGGATAGGGCGTCTCGTACAGGTACAGGATCGGCCCGGTCTCGGCGTAGATCTTCTGGATCTGCGCGTATTCCTCGGCCCGCTTCTTGGGGTCGCTCTCCTTCTGCGAGGCCTCGAACAGCTTGTCGACCTCGTCGTTCTTCCAGCCCGAATGCAGGGAGTCGATCACCGGCGAATAGGCGAAGTAGGAGGTGATCTCGCTGGGGTCGTTCAGGTCGTCGGTCCAGGCCGCCATCCGCATCGAGAAATTGCCCTTGCGGTAGCGGTCGGTCAGGGTCGCGTTGTCGACCTGCTCGATGTCCAGCTTCACCCCGATCGCCGCCCACATCTGCTGCACGGCGGCGCCGATGCCCAGCTGGTCCTGGTTGCCGGGCAGCGCCATGACGCTGGTGGTGAAACCATTGGGGAAGCCGGCATCGGCCAGCAGCTGCTTCGCCTTGGCGACGTCGACCGGGTACAGCGGCGTGTCGCCGGAATGGTACAGCGTCGCCGAGGACATGTAGGAGGTCTGCGGCTTGCCGACGCCATGGGTGACGATCTGGATGATCGCGTCCTTGTCGACGGCGTAGTTCAGCGCCTGCCGCACCTTCTCGTTCGACAGCGGGTTGTCGCTGCCGTCGGCCAGCTTCGGCCGGACGTTCATGACCACGTACTGCACCCGGGTCGACGGGTAGAGCTTCATCTGCAGGTCGGCATCGCCCTGCAGCTCGGCCACCCGCGCATAGGGGATGAATTCGGCGCCGTCCAGCTCGCCCGACTGCAGCTTCAGGATGCGGGTGGCGTCGTCCGGGATGATCTCGAAATCGACCGCGTCGAGATAGGGCAGGGGCTTTCCGTCCTCGCCCGGCTTCCAGTAGTAGGGGTTGCGCACGATCCGCATCGACGACCCGCGCTCCCACTTGTCGAACATGAAGGGGCCGGAGCCGATCGGGTGCTCGGCGAAGGCATGCGCCTTCTCGTCATCGGTGGCGCCCGGCGTCGCCTCGAAGGCGGCCTTCGGCAGGATCGCGGTGTTGAAGGTCGACAGCGCGGCGATGATCGCGGGGTCCGGATGCTGCAGCTTCAGCACCACGGTCTTCGGGTCCTGGATCGTCACCTCGGCGATCGAGGCGACCAGGCTGTTCCAGATACCGTTCTTCGGGTTGCGCGCCCGGTCCAGCGACCATTTCACGTCGTCGGCGGTGATCGGCTTGCCGTCGGAGAACTTGGTGCCGTCGCGCAGGGTCAGGGTGACGGACAGGCCGTCATCGGAAACCTTCCAGGCGCTGGCCAGGCCCGGCTCCACCGACAGCCCGTCGGCCGAGGGCTGCAGCAGCGTGTCGTAGAGATTGGTCAGGATCCAGATGTCGACATTGGCGTCGTTCAGCACCGGGTCCAGGAACAGGCTGTCGGCATAGCGGCCGTACCGCATCTCGCCG
Source organism: Inquilinus limosus MP06 (assembly GCF_000767795.1). Lineage (GTDB taxonomy): Bacteria > Pseudomonadota > Alphaproteobacteria > DSM-16000 > Inquilinaceae > Inquilinus > Inquilinus limosus_E. The sequence continues at coordinate 1,570 of NZ_JANX01000003.1, forward strand.
CCGCGCTCCACCGCCAGCGCCCCCGCGCTCGTCCCCGCCAGCAAAACCGCCGCCACGGCTGCCTTCAGCAGCATCCTCATCGCGACCTCCACTGTTGATTGAAGCCCCTCCCGGGTCGCCATGTGTTCTGGCGTATTAGAACGCTAACGCTGCGGCGGCGAGAGAGTCAATCGACGTTGGAAGTGCCGGATACGGAAACAAATGCAACATCTTGGCCAGGATCCGGAAACCACGTTGCCGCTGCGCGAATGAGTGTGCTAGTCGGTTGATACAGGAGACGACCGCCCCATGAAGCTGCAGATCGACCGCGAGCTGCCGGTGCCCCTCGGGCTCCAGGTCAAGGGCCTGATCGAATACGGCATCGCCTGCGGTGAGCTGAGCCCGGGCGAGCGGCTGCCCTCGGTGCGCGAGCTGGCGGAGAGGCTGGCGGTGGCGCCGATGACGGTGGCGCTGGTCTATCGCGGCCTGCGCGAGGCCGGGCTGATCGAGACTCGGCACGGCCGCGGCAGCTTCGTCGCCGAAAGCGGCGAGCCGCGGCAGCGTCCGCGCACCGAGATCGCCGAGATCCAGCGCCGGCTGGACCATCTGATCGACGATGCCGTGGCGATCGGCCTCACCCCGGCCGACCTGACCGGCATGGTCCAGGCCCGGCTGGCGCAACGCCGCCCGCAGCGGCGGGTGCGCAGCGTCGTCATGCTCGGCCTGTTCCGCGACGCCACCCGCGCCTATGCCGCGGCGATCCAGTCGCGCCTGCCGCCCGGCACCGCGGTGCAGCCGCTGACCATGGATGAGCTGCGCGGCGATGACGTGGCGCGCCGCCGGGCGGCGGAGGCCGAGCTGGTGGTGACCTTCCCCAACCGCCAGCGCGAGGCCGCGGCGCTGCTGCCGGACAGCCGGGTGATCGCGATCCGCTTCATCCCGTCGGAGGAGACGCGGCGCGCCCTGGCCGGGCTGGACCCGCTGGCCCGGCTGGGTATCGCCTCGCGCTTCGCCGACTTCCTGCCGATCATGAAGTCGGGCGTGCAGCGCTTCGCCCCGCATGTCCGCCAGGTCGCCGCCGCCGCGCTGGGCACGCCGGCGCTGGACGGTGTGATCGACCAGTCCGACGTCGTCGTCCTGTCCACCGGCGCCGAGAGCGTGCTGCCCCGGCTGCGCCCCGGCGTCCGGGCGATCGAGTACCGGCACAGCCCGGACCCGGTGGATGTCGACCAGCAGATCGTCCCGTTGCTCTCGCCCGCCACCAAGGGCGTCGCCGAACCGCAGGAGGCCGTGCCGTGAAGATCAGCGAGATGAACTGGAGCCAGGTGGAGGCCTATCTCCAGCGCGACGACCGCGCCGTGCTGCCGCTGGGCAGCACCGAGCAGCATGCCGGCCTCAGCCTGTCGGTCGACAGCATCCTCAGCGAGCGGGTCGGGGTCGAGGCGGCGGAGCCGCTGGGCGTGCCGGTGTTCCCGGTCGTCGCCTATGGCATCACCCCCTATTTCCTGGCCTATCCCGGCACGGTCAGCCTGCGGGTCGAGACCTATGCCCGGCTGGTGCAGGACATCCTCGACAGCCTGCACCGCACCGGCTTCCGTCGCATCCTGATCGTCAACGGCCATGGCGGCAACCAGCCGGCCCAATCGGTGGCGACGGAATGGATGACCACGCATCCGGGCACGGCGGTGAAGTTCCACAGCTGGTGGAACGCGCCGGAGACCTGGGCCAAGGTGCAGTCGATCGACAGCCAGGCGTCGCACGCCTCCTGGATGGAGAACTTCCCCTGGACCCGGCTGGCCGGGGTCGACCAGCCGACCCAGCGCAAGCCGATGATCGACTCCGGGCGGATGCGGGTGATGGACCCCGAGGCGGTGCGGCGCTATCTCGGCGACGGCAATTTCGGCGGCCATTACCAGCGCCCGGACGAGGAGCTGCTGGCGATCTGGCAGGTGGCCGTGGCCGAGACCCGCGCCCTGCTCGAGGGGCCCTGGGCATGAGCGCGACCACGCCGATCCTGATCTGGGGTGCCGGCGCCATCGGCGGCAGCGTCGGCGCCGCCCTGCTGCGCGCCGGGGTGGACGTGCTGTTCGTCGACCAGGCCGCCGACCACGTCGCCGCGATCAATGAGCGCGGCCTGCGCATCACCGGCCCCCTGGCCGAATACGCGGTGCCGGCCCGCGCGGTCACGCCCGACGCGGTCGAGGGCGAGTTCGAGCGGGTGTTCCTCTGCGTCAAGGCGCACCACACCGCGGCGGCGATCGAGGCGGTGGCCCCGCACCTGGCCCGCTGCGGCTATGTCGCCTCGCTGCAGAACGGGCTGAACGAGCGGGTGATCGCCGGCAGGATCGACAAGGCCCGGACGATCGGCTGCTTCGTCAATTTCGGCGCGGACTACATCGAGCCCGGCGTGATCCTGCATGGCGGCCGCGGCGCGGTGGTGGTCGGCGAGCTGGACGGCGAGCGCACGCCGCGGATCGAGCAGCTGCACGGCCTGATGCGGCGGTTCGAGCCGAACGCGGTGCTGACCGACAACATCTGGGGCTATCTCTGGGGCAAGCTGATTTACGGCGCGCTCCTGTTCGCCACGGCGGTGACGCCGGACTCGATCGCCGATGTGCTGGCGGCGCCGCGCTACCGGCCGGTGCTGACCCGGCTGGGGCTGGAGGTCGGCGCCGTCGCCGCGGCCGAGGGGATCAAGCCCGAGGCCTTCGACGGCTTCGACCCCGCGGCCTTCCGCCCCGGCGCGCCGGCGGCGGCGACCGCGAGATCCTTCGACGACATGGTGGCGCACAACCGCAAGTCGGCGAAAAGCCATTCCGGCATCTGGCGCGACCTGGCGGTGCGGCGCCGGCCGACCGAGGTCGACGCGCAGCTGGGCCCGATCGTCGAGATCGGCGCGCAGCACGGCGTGCCGACCCCGATCACGACTCGGCTGATCGCGCTGATCCACGACATCGAGTCCGGGCGGCGCGAGATGGCGCTGACCCTGCTGGACGAACTCGACACGATCGCGGCCTGAGCGGGGCGATGCCGGATCACGCGGTCGTTGCCTCTCCCGCTTGCGAGGCCTCTTCGGAATGCCCCACCCCACGCCGTCATTGCGAGGAGGCGAAGCCGACGAAGCAATCCAGGGGCCGGTGCGCACCGGCCCCTGGATTGCTTCGCTGCGCTCGCAATGACGGCGTCAGGAATTCCGAAACGGTCTCGCAGGCGGGAGAGGTCATGCAACGACGCCTGGCATCCGCCTGCTTTGGCGCGGTTCTATCCAAGATGATCGGGCTCCAAGCAGGAGGCTTCTGATGACCCACGACTTCACCGGCCGCACCGTCATCGTCACCGGCGCGGCGCACGGCTTCGGGCGGGCCATCGCCGCCGCCTTCGCCGGGCGCGGCGCGAAGGTCTGGGCCTGCGACGTGCTGGCGGCGGAGCTGGCCGAGACCGGGCGGCTGATCGGGCCGCAAGGGGCGGTGCGCGCGGTCGACGTCACCGACCGCGGCGCAGTACAGGCGCTGGTGAAGGAGGCCGAGACGGCGTCGGCCTCAGGCGCGGTCGACGTGCTGGTCAACAATGCCGGCGGCGTGCTCGGCCAGGTCGGCCGGCCGATCGAGGAGATCGGGCCGGAGGCCTGGCAGGGCATCTTCGATGTCAACCTGTCGGGCGCCTTCTGGTGCGCCCAGGCGGTGGCGCCCGGCATGAAGCGCAAGGGCGGCGGCCGCATCGTCAACATCTCCAGCGGCGCCGGGCTCGGCGTCAGCCTGACCGGGATCCAGGCCTATGCCAGCGCCAAGGCCGGGCAGATCGGCCTGACCCGCCAGCTGGCGCATGAGCTCGGGCCCTGGGGCATCACCGTGAACAACGTCGCGCCCGGCTTCGTCCGCTCCAACCCGACGACGGAGCGGCAATGGGAGGCGATGGGCGAGGCCGGGCAGGCGCGGCTGATGAACGCCATCGCGCTGCGCCGCCTCGGCACGGTCGAGGACATCGCCAACGCCGTGCTGTTCTTCGCCTCCGACGCCGCCGCCTGGATCAGCGGCCAGGTGCTGAGCGTCGACGGGGGCAAATAGCCCAGTCAGAGGAAGCTGTTGGCGATCAGCTCCCGCGTGTAGGGGGCCTCGACGCTGCGGGCGCGCAGCGCGTCGGCCGCCAGCTCCTCGACCACCGCGCCGTCCTTCATCACCAGCACCCGGTCGCACATCTGGCCGACCACGGCCAGGTCGTGGCTGACGAAGACATAGGTCAGCCGCTGCTCCTCGCGCAGCGCCATCAGCAGGTTCAGGATCTCCGCCTGGATCGAGACGTCGAGGGCGGAGGTCGGCTCGTCCAGCAGCACGATCGGCGGTCGCAGGGCCAACGCCCGGGCGATGGCCACGCGCTGGCGCTGGCCGCCCGACAGCTGGTGCGGGTAGCGCTCGGCGAAGCGGGCGGGCAGGCCCACCCGCGCCAGGGCGCCCGGCACATGGTCCCACGGGTCCGGCAGGCCCATGGCGATCAGCGGCTCGGCCAGGGCGCGGCCGATGCTGTGGCGCGGATGCAGCGACCCGTAGGGGTCCTGGAACACCATCTGCACCCGGGCCAGGTCGTCGCGGTTGCGCCGCGGCCCGACCGGGTGGCCCGCCAGCTCGATCCGCCCGGTCCAGCGCTGCTCCAGCCCGGCGAGCGAGCGCAGCACGGTCGACTTGCCGCAGCCGGATTCGCCGACGATGCCCAGCGCACCGCCGGGCTCGACCGCGAAGGATACGCCCTTCACCGCATGCGCAGTGCCGCGGCGGGACTGGAAGCGGACGTCGAGGTCCGCGGCCCGGACCATGGCGTCGGCGTAAGGCGCGGTCATCGGGCGGCCTCCTCGAAGGCGGCGAGGCCGGCGCGGTCGATCACCGGCAGCCGGTGCGGCCGCAGCCCGTCGAAGCCGGGCATCGAGGCGATCAGGCCCCTTGTGTAGGGATGCGCGGCGTCGTCCAGCGACCGCAGCTCCTCGACCACCCGTCCGGCATACATGACGAGGATACGGTCGCAGAAGCGGGCGACCATGCGGATGTCGTGGCTGATCAGGATCAGGCCGGAGCCGTTCTCGCGCACCAGCCCGTCCAGCAGGGTCAGAACGTCCTGCCGCACGCTGACGTCGAGCGCCGAGGTCGGCTCGTCGGCGATCACCAGCTTCGGCTTGTTCAGCAGCATCATCGCGATCATGGCGCGCTGTCCCATGCCGCCCGAGATCTCGTGCGGATACAGCGCCATGGTCCGCTCCGGGTCGCGGATGCGGACATGGCCCAGCATCTCCAGCGCTGCCTTGCGCGCCGCCCGCGCCCCCAGCTTCAGATGCACCCGCGCGGATTCCGCGATCTGCGCCCCGATCGGCTTCACCGGGTTCAGCGAATAGCGCGGGTCCTGCAGGATCAGGGCCATGTCGCGGCCGCGGATCCGGGTCAGCTCGCGCTCGGGCAGGGCCAGCAGGTCGCGGCCGGCGAAGCGCAGGGCGTCGGCGCGCACCTGCGCGCCCTTGGGCTGCAGCCGCATGATGGCGCGCCCGGCCGTGGACTTGCCGGAACCGGATTCGCCAACGATGCCCAGCCGCTCGCGGCCCAGCGCGAAGGTGACGTCGCGCACCGCCCGGACCTGGTAGCTGCCATGGCCGAAGGTGACCGACAGGTTCTCGACCTGCAGCATGGGTGCGTCAGCGGGCATGGCGGGGGTCCAGCACGTCGCGCAGGGCGTCGCCGAGCAGGTTGAAGGCCAGGCTGGTGGCCAGGATCGCCAGGCCGGGCATCACCGAGACCCACCAGGCGTCGAGCATGAACTTCCGGCCGCTGGAGATCATCGCCCCCCATTCCGGCGCCGGCGGCTGGGCGCCGAGGCCGAGGAAGCCAAGGCCCGCCGCGGTCAGGATCACTCCGGCCATCGACAGGGTCAGGCGCACGATCACCGACGGGATGCACATCGGCATGACATAGAGCGCGATCAGGCGCAGATGGGAGGCGCCGTAGAGGCGGGCCGCGGCGATGTATTCGGCCTGGCGCACCACCAGCGTCTCGGCCCGCGCCAGCCGGGCGATCGACGGCCAGGCGGTCAGCGAGATGGCGACGATCGCGGTGCCCAGGCCGGCGCCCAGCGCCGCGGCGAAGGCCAGGGCCAGCACCAGGGACGGGAAGGACAGCACGATGTCGGTCGCCCGCATCAGCACGGCGTCGGCCCGGCCGCCGCAATAGCCGGCGACGACGCCGATCAGCAGGCCGATCGGGCCGATGATCAGCGTCACCGTGCCGACGATCTGCAGCGTGATCCGGCTGCCCCAGACCAGGCGGCTGAAGATGTCGCGGCCCAGCTCGTCGGTGCCCGCCAGATGCGCCCAGTCCGGCCGCTGGAGCACGTTGTTCAGGTTCTGCACCGTCGGGTCGTAGGGCGCGATCCAGGGCGCCAGGGCGGCGACCACGACCAAGAGGCCGATCACGGCCAGCCCGGCCATGCCCAGTTTCTCCCGCCGGAAGCGCCGGATCTGGGCCGACCAGGCGCCGCCGGCCGCCGGTTCCGCCGCGGCCGGCGTCATCGGCTGTTCCGCCTGCATCGACATCAGCGGGCCTCCCGCGTGCGGGGATCAAGCGCCAGGTAGGCGGCATCGGCCAGGAGGTTGAGGATCATGAAGATCACGCCGATCAAGAGGGTGCAGGCCAGGATGGCGTTCATGTCGCCGATCATCAGCGCGTTGGTCATGTACTGGCCGATGCCGGGCCAGGAGAACACGATCTCCACCAGCACCGCCCCCTCCAGCAGATGGCCGTAGGAGATGGCGAGGATGGTGACCAGCTGCACCGCGATGTTCGGCAGGATATGGCCCCAGACCACCGCCGGCAGCCGCAGCCCCTTGGCCCGGGCGGCGATGATGTAGTCCTGGCCCAGCTGCTCCAGCGTGAAGCTGCGGGTCATGCGGACGATATAGGCCATCGCGGCGTAGGCCAGGATGCTGGCCGGCAGGATCAGGTGGCCGAGGGCATTCCAGAAGATCTCGTTCTCGCCGGCAAGAAGGCTGTCGATCAGGATGGCGCCGGTGCGCGGTTCGACGATGCCCTCGTAGAACACGTCGATCCGGCCCGGCCCGTCGACCCATTGCAGCCCGGCATAGAACACGATCAGCCCGACGATGCCGAACCAGAACACCGGCAGGGAATGGCCCAGCAGGGCGATCACCCGGGCGATCTGGTCCAGCAGCGTGTCGCGGTACAGCGCCGCCAGCAGCCCCAGCGGCACGCCGACGACGACGCTGAGGATGATCGCCAGCGTCGCCAGCTCCAGCGTCGCCGGGAAGGCGGCGGCCAGGTCCGAGACCACGGAATTGCCGGTCAGCACCGCGGTGCCCAGATCGCCATGCAGCAGGTTGGTCAGGTAGACCCAGAACTGCTGCGGGATCGGCAGGTCGAGGCCCATCTTGGCCCGCATCGCCGCATAGGCCTGCGGGTCCGCCAGCTCGCCGACGATGGCGCCCACCGGATCGGACGGCATCAGCCGTCCGATCACGAAGGTCAGGCACAGCAGGACGAACAGGCTGAGAGCCAAGCCGAAGACGCGGCGCAGCAGCTTCAGCGGCAGGTCGCGGGTCATTCGGCCTTCTTCTTGACGCTGTCCAGCCGGACGCCGCGGAAGCCCTGGCCGACGAAGTTCTCGACATTGGCCGAGACGACGACGGGCGAGAACCGCTCGAACATCGGCAGGATCGCCGGGCCGCTGGCCAGGAACTGCTTCTGGATCTCGGTGTACAGGGCCTCGCGCTTGGCCTGGTCGGGCTCGCCGCGGGCCTGCACCGTCAGCTTCGTGAGCTCCGGGATGTCCCAGGCCGACCGCCAGGTGAAGTAGCCGGAATTGCCGCCGGGGCTGTTGTCGGGATTGTACGTGAAGTTCTGCAGCGACCCGATCGGGTCCGCCATGTTGCCGCCGCCGGTCAGCGGCATCAGCAGGTCGAACTCCCGGGCGCGGTGGGCGGCGATGATCTGGCTGCCATTGCCCTGCTCGATCGAGACCTTGATGCCGATCTGGGCCAGCGAGGCCTGGATCGCGGTGGCCAGGTCGACGCGCGGCGTCTCGGCGATCGTCTTCAGAGTCAGCGGGAAGCCGTCCGGGAAGCCGGCCTTGGCCAGCAGCTCCTTGGCCTTGGCGACGTCCAGCGTGTAGCCCGGATCGGGCAGGGCGGTCGGGTAGTTCTCCGGCACCGGCACCTGGCGCACCCGGCCGTAGGGGCCCATGATCGTCTTCTGCATGCCGGCATAGTCCAGGCCCCAGGCGATGGCGCGGCGGACGTCCGGATTGGCCAGGTACTTGTTCTGGGTGTTCATCGCCAGCACGTAGAAGCCGCCGGTCGGCACCCGCTGGGTGACGAAGCCGGGGTTGCCGTCGAAGGCGGCGATGTCCGAGGCTGCCAGCGCAGTGGCCACGTCGATGTCGCCGCGTTCCAGCAGCAGGCGCTGCACCTGGCTTTCCGCGACATGGCGCACCACCACCCGCTTCATCGCCGGCTCGCCGCCCCAGAAGGCGTCGTTGCGGTCCATCAGGATGATCTCGTTGGGCGACCAGCGGCGCAGCACGAACGGGCCGGACCCGGCCGAGTTGGCGCGCAGCCAGGCATTGCCGTAGTCGTTGTTGGCCTCGTGCTTCGTCGCCTCGGTCTTGTCGATCACGGCGCCGTTGTTGCCGGACAGGGCGAACAGCACGAATTCGGCGATCGTGCCCTCCGGCAGGCCCAGGCGGAAGGTCTTCGGGTCGACCACCTGGAGGAAGCCGTCGATGTTGGCCTCATCGTAGCCATAGGGCTTCCACAGCGAGGCGGCGGCCTGGTTCAGCTTCATCATCCGCCGCAACGACCAGGCGACATCCTCCGCCGTCACCGGGTTGCCGCTGGCGAATTTGGCGTCGCGCAGGTGGAAGACGATGGACTTGCCGTCGATGTCCCAGCTCTCGGCCAGCTGCGGCACCAGCTTGGTGGCGTCGTCCGGGTCGGTCGAGACCAGCCGGTCATAGATGTTGGAGGTGATGATCCACGACCCCGACTCGGTGGCCTGGCCGGGGTCCAGCGACAGCACCTGCGCCAGCGACGCGCCTATCACCAGCTGGTCGGCCGGCGTCTTGGCTTCGGCGCCTCCGCCCCAGGCCGGCGCCAGCGCCATCGCCAGGGCCAGCAGCCCGTTTCTCCATCTTCCCATGGCGCGCGTCTCCCCGATTTTAGTATGATGTCTGTTGTATGATGACTTATCATTGGCTTTCTTGACTTCGCAAGAGTCAAATGTGTGACTGGCCGGCGCATCGGGTGGTGGCGCGCCCCAGCATGGACACGGAGGAGCGGTGCCGAACCCAACCGGACTCGAAGCAGGCGCGCCGCGCCGCCGTGAGAAGCTGGCGGTCGCCGTCGTCGAGGCCCTGCGCCACCGCATCGCCAACGGCGCGCTGCCCGTCGGCTCGCAGCTGCCGACCGAGCAGCGCCTGATCGAGGAGTTCAATGTCAGCCGCACCGTGGTGCGCGAGGCGATCGCCGAGCTGCGCGCCCGGGGGCTGGTCGAGCCGCGGCAGGGCGTCGGGGTGTTCGTCATGCCGTCCAGCGAGCCGGCGCCCGGCCTCCTGTCCGGCGACTTCACCCGGCTCTCGGAGGTGCTGGAGCTGCTGGAGTTCCGCATGGGCGTGGAGATCGAGGCGGCAGGCCTGGCGGCGCTGCGCCGGTCGTCGCGGCAGGAGGCGGAGATCCTGCTGGCGCATGAGCGGGTGATCGCTGCGGTCGATGGCGGCGGCGGTGCGGTCGATGCCGATTTCGCGCTGCACCTCGCCATCGCGGCGGCCACCAACAACCACTTCTACAGCGATGTGCTGACCTATCTCGGCCAGCGCACCATCCCGCGCAGCCGGCTGGGCGATTCCGCCGAGGCGACCACCGCCTATCTGCGCAAGGTGATCGCCGAGCATGCCCGCATCATCGAGGCGATCGAGCGCCAGGACGCCGACGCCGCGCGGCTGGCGATGCGCCACCACCTGACCGAAAGCCAGCGCCGCTACCGCGGCCTGGGTGGGCTGCCGGCCGATTCCATCTCCTGATCCCCGCGGCGTCGCGTTCCGGCTTGTCATCAGTTGTATGATGTCATATTAGCTCAGCCAACCAAGCTGAAGCGGGGAGGGTGCGGGCATGTATCTCGGGACGCAGAACGGGGTTCGCGACGACGACGATCTGAGGGTCTTGGCCCAGCTCGGGGTGCGCCACCTCAACGACAACCCGCCCGGCAACCCGCATGACTGGTCGCTCGACGTGCTGCTGCGGCACCGCGAGAAGCTGGAGAGCTTCGGCCTGGTGCTGGACATGGTGCAGCTGCCGCTCGGTTCGCGCCCGATCGAGGAGTCGCACAGCCCCGCCATCCTGTCGGCCGGGCCGGACCGCGACCGGCAGATCGACTCGATCTGCCGGCTGATCGAGAACATCGCCCGGGCCGGAATCCCGGCCGCCAAGTACAACCTCAACATCATCGGCATTCCCCGGACGCCGGACGAGCCGGGGCGCGGCGGGTCGATGAACGCCTCCTTCCGCTGGGACAAGGCCGACCACAATGCGCCGCCGACCCTGGTCGGCACCCTGTCCGAGGACGAGAACTGGGAGCGCATCGACTATTTCCTGGAGCGGGTGATTCCCGTTGCCGAGGCCAACAAGGTGCGCCTCGCCTGCCACCCGCACGACCCCTACACCCCGCCCGGCTATCGCGGCGTCACCCGGGTGCTGGGCACGGTCGAGGGGCTGAAGAAGTTCGTGCAGATGCGCGAGAGCCCGTATCACGGCCTGAATTTCTGCCAAGGCACGGTCGGCGAGATGCTCGACAACCCGCGCGACGAGATCGACGATGTGATCCGCTGGTTCGGCAGCCGCGGCAAGATCTTCAACGTCCATTTCCGCAACATCCGGGGCCGCAAGCTCTCCTTCATGGAGACGTTCCCGGAGGAGGGCGATATGGACATGTGGCGGTCGATCAAGCTCTACGCCGAGCTCGGCTACCCCTACATGATCATGCCGGACCATGTGCCGACGATCAGCGGCCGCGACCCCGAGGGCGTCGCCTTCGCCTTCGTCTATGGCTACATCGCCGCCCAGCTCGAGGCGGTGAGCCAGCTCTATCCCGGGTCCGTGACCCGCTGACCCGCCCGCTGACTCGACTGAGGCCCTGATGGATCCGCAGCAGCTGAAGGGAGCCCTGTCCGCCGGGCTCCTGTCCTTCCCCGTGACCCATTTCGATGCCGGGCTGGAGTTCGACCGCGCCGGCTACGAGGCGCATGTCGGCTGGCTCGGCGGCTTCGACGCCGCAGTGCTGTTCGCCGCCGGCGGCACCGGCGAATTCTTCTCGCTGACCCCGGCGGAGGTGCCGGAGGTGGTGCGTGCCGCCAAGGCCGCGGCGGGCACGACGCCGATCGTGTCCGGTTGCGGCTACGGCACCCGCATCGCGGTCGAGATCGCGAAGGGCGCCGAGGCAGCGGGGGCCGACGGCATCCTGCTGCTGCCGCCCTATCTGATGACGGCGGAGCAGGCGGGGCTGTACGCCCATGTGAAGGCGGTGTGTGACGCGGTCGGCATCGGCGTCATCGTCTACAACCGCGACAATGCGGTGCTGTCGGCCGACACTATCGCCCGGCTGTGCGACGCGTGCCCGAACCTGGTCGGCTTCAAGGACGGCCACGGTCAGGTCGATCTTGTGCTGGAGATCACGCGGCGCATGGGCGGCCGCCTGGCCTATATCGGCGGCATGCCGACGCATGAGGTGTTCGCGGCACCGTACTTCGCCGCGGGCGTCACCACCTATTCCTCGGCGGTGTTCAACTTCGTGCCGGAGCTGGCGCAGCGCTTCTACCGCGCCCTGCGCGGCGGCGACACGGCGACCACCGACACGCTGCTGCGCGACTTCTATTATCCGCTGCTGGCGATCCGGAACCGCGGCAAGGGCTATGCCGTGTCGATCATCAAGGCCGGGCTGGCCGTGATGGGCCGCTCGGCCGGCCCGGTGCGCCCGCCGCTGACCGACCTGAAGCCGGAGGAGATGGCGCAGCTGCACGACCTCCTGGCCCGGCACGTGGCCTGAGGCCCGGTCAGGCGTCCCGGAACCGCCAGGCGGGGAAGCCGGCCACCGGTGCCGCCGCCGCCAGCAGGCTGCCGGAGCGCGGCGCGCGGTCCAGCACCTCCGGCGGGTGGGCGCCGCGCAGGCTGGTCAGGTACAGCGTGCGGTAGTCCGGGCCGCCGAAGCACGGCATGGTCGGGTAGGGCACGGGGACGGCGAAGGATTCGACCAGCCGGCCCTCGGCCGAGAAGCGGTTCAGCCGCCCGGCGGAGACCCCGGCGCTCCAGTAGAAGCCCTCGGCGTCGCAGCTGCCGCCGTCCGGCCGCCCGGTCGCCTCGTCCAGCGTGGCGATCCGGGTCCGATCGGAGATGGCGCCGGTCCGCGGGTCGAAGCGCCAGCGGTCGATCCAGGGGCCGCGGGAATCGCTGTGGAACAGTGTGACGCCGTCGATTGTCCAGGCCAGACCGTTGGAGACGGTCAGCCCCTCGACCTTGCGCTCCACCCGGCCCGATGGGTCGACCCGGTACAGCGATGCGATCGGTTCTTTCTGCGGCCGGTCGTCCATGGTGCCGACCCAGAAGGCGCCGTCCGGCCCGACCCGCCCGTCGTTCAGCCGGGTCTCCGGCCGGTCGGCCTCGACCGTGCACAGCTCCTGCCGCTCCCCTGTCCTCGGGTCGAACAGGATCACCCGGTCGCGCAGCGCCACAACCAGCCGGCCGGAGGCGGCGAGGCCGAGCGAGCCGACCGCGCTCTCGAAGCGCCAGGACCGGCGCTGTCCGGTCGGCAGGTCGGCGGCATAGACCAGGCAGCCCGGAATATCGACGAAGTAGAGCTGCCGGGTCGCTTCGTCATAGACCGGGCTTTCCCCGACCCCGCAGGCGACGTCGGCCACGACGGTGAAATCCAGGGTCATGAGGCGTCTCCCGGCGAGATCGGGGATGAGGTCCGCCAGAACCGGCGGCGGCGTACCGCCCCGTCATGGCCCAGCGCGCAGAAGCCGGCGCCCTGGAAATGATCGGTCACCTGGGGCAGGGGAGAGGTCTTGGGCTGGAAGGCCTCGGGCGCGGCGAAGTCGGCGGTGCGGTCCTGCGGCCGGTAGCCCAGCGCGGTCGCGACCGAATTGTCCCACCACTCGGCGTCGGTGGCCGACATGCCGTAGACGGCGATGCAGTCGATGTCCGGATGCTCCAGCCCGATCAGCACCAGCTGGGCCAGGTCGCGCGGGCTGATCCACACCGCCAGGCCGCGGGGATCGAGGGGCCGCTCCCCCGCATTGCCGATGCGGATCGCCAGGGTGCGCAGGCCGGCCTTCTCGAAATAGACCCCGGCCTCCAGCTCGCCCCAGCATTTGCTCAGGCCATAGAGCCCGTCCGGCCGCATCTGGTCCTCGACCCCCACCCGGGCGTCGCGCGGATAGAAGCCGGTGACATGGTTGCTCGACGCCAGCACCACCCGGCCGATGCCGGCGCGGACCGCGGCCTCGTAGACATTGTGGGTGCCCAACACATTGACCCGCAGCATGTCCTCGGCCGACCGCTCATTCGGATAGCCGGCGAAATGGACGATCGCATCGAAGCCTTCGACCGCCGCGGTCAGCGCCGAAAGGTCGGTGATGTCGGCCAACGCCCAGCTCTCATGCGCCGCCAGCTCACCCGGATCGGCGAGGTCGAGGATGCGCACCGCGCCGATGCGGCCGGCCAGCGCCCGGCGCAGCACCCGGCCGACATTGCCCGACCCGCCGGTCAGCACGATCGACTTGGCCGAGGACAGGGACGCAGCGTCGTCGGTTCCGGCGGGGCTGCTGCTGCCGGGCGGGGCGGGTGGGGTCACGGTTCACACTCCTTCGAACATCCGCTGCCGGGCGTTCAGCACGTGCCGGCGCATGGCCTCCGCCGCGGCGCCGGCATCGCGCCGGCGGATCGCGTCGACGATCGCGACATGCTCGTCCTGCACGGCGCGGATCCGCTCCGGCGTCCGCATCCGGCTGAGATGGCGGGTGATATTCATGCCGACGGCGATGTGCGAGGCCAGGGAGGACTGGACGGCGACATGATAGGGGTTGCGCGTCGCCCGGGCGATCGCCTCATGGAAGCGCTGGTCCTCATCGGCCCCCAGCTCGCCATTGCCGAGGCAGCGCTCCAGCGCCTCCAGCGCGTCCTCGATCTGCTTCAGATCGTCCGGCTCCCAGCGCTCGGCGGCCAGGGAAGCGGCGACGGATTCGAGGCCGGCGCGGAACTCGAAGCAGCGCTGGACGTCGGCCAGCGACCGCACCTGGGCGAAGCGCAGCACCGCCAGGTCCGGCTGCCGCCGGACATAGGAGCCGGAGCCCTGGCGCGACACCACCAGCCCGTCCTGCCGCAGCCGCCCCAACGCCTCGCGCACCACGGGGCGGGAGGCGCCGAAGCGCTCCGACAGCTCGGCCTCCGACGGCAGGCGGGTGTTCAGGGCGAAGTCGCCCTGGGCGATCAGGGTGACGATGCCGTCATAGACGACCTCGCTCAGCCGCGCCGGGGCACCGCCGTCGCGGGGCAGGAGGCCGATCCCGGGGTCGCCCTCCGCGCCGCTCATCTCCGCATCCCCCAGACCGGCAAGTTGTCAAGATTGATCACGACGGCCACCCGCTTCGGCCTGATACCGATACCCATCGCAGCCGGTCATTCCACGACTCTTTTCGGTGTTTGCGCTGCATCAGGACCGAGCGACAGAAAACGTCCGAGAGAAAGCCGTTGCGGTTGTGATTTGTCAATATTTGTAATATGACCGATGCGGCAAAGGAAGCGGATCGGCACGCATGGCGAAGCCGGCTCCGACGTGCCGCACAGGGGAGGATCCAGGAATGGACGAGAAGCTCAGCGCCTCGCCGCACGTATTCGCCCGACGCATGGTCCTGAAGGGTCTGGCCGGGGTGGCGGCGATGCCGCTCGCCGTGCGGCTCGCCTATGCGCAGGCCGGCAAGGAGGCGCCGGACCTGGCGCAGCTGGTCAAGGACGGCAAGCTGCCGGCGCTGGCCGACCGGCTGCCGGCCAGCCCGCTGGTGGTGCAGCCGCTGACCAAGGTCGGCACCTATGGCGGCACGCTGCATCGCGGCCTGCGCGGCTCCAGCGACCACAACGGCATCCTGCGCGTGGTCGGCAACCAGAGCCTGGTGCGCTGGGACCTCGGCTTCACCAAGGCGCTGCCGAACCTGGCGGAGAGCTGGGACGTGAACCCCGACGGCACCGAGTTCGTGTTCCATCTGCGCCGCGGCACGAAATGGTCGGACGGCCACCCCTTCACCGCCGATGACGTCGTCTTCTCGATCGAGGACTGCGCCAAGAACACCGAGCTCTACGGCTCGGTCCCGTCGCAGCTGACCATCGCCGGCAAGCCGGTGGTCGTGACCAAGATCGACGACGCGACGGTGAAGTTCACCTTCGCCGCGGCCTACGCCACCTATCTGGAGACGCTGGCCACTCCGCTGGGGCAGCACCCGACGCTGTTCGCCAAGCACTACGCCAGCCAGTTCCACCCGAAATACAACGACAAGGTCGGCGACCTGGTGAAGCAGGCCAACCTGCAGAACTGGGCCGACCTGTTCCGGGCCAAGTGCGGCGACATCGAGATCCCGCAGCGCTGGGGCAACCCGGAGAAGCCGACGCTGGACCCCTGGGTGGTGGTCGAGCCCTATGTCGGCGGCGCCACCCGCGTGGTGATGAAGCGCAACCCGTACTTCTGGCAGGTCGACACCGAGGGCAACCAGCTGCCCTATATCGACGAGCTGTATTTCGGCATCTCGCAGGACGTCGAATCGCTGCTGCTCGACGCCATCTCCGGCAAGCTCGACATCCAGGAGCGGCATATCAACCTGCTGCAGAACAAGCCGACCCTGTCGCAGAACAAGGAGAAGGGCGGCTACCGGCTGATCGAGCTGGAGCCGTCGGCGGCGCAGCAGTGCCAGATCTACCTGAACATGTGCCACAAGGACCCGAAGCTGAAGGCCTTCTTCGCCAACAAGGAGGTGCGGCAGGCGCTGTCGCTCGGCATCGACCGGGGCGAGATCATCGAGCTGGTCTATTTCGGCCAGTCGGAGCCGTACCAGGCCGGGCCGCGTCCGGGCCATCCCTGGTACCATGAGACGCTGGCGCGGCAGTTCACCGAGTTCGACGCCGACCAGGCGAACGCCATGCTCGACAAGGCGGGTTACGGCAAGAAGGACGCCGACGGCTTCCGCCAGCATCCCGACGGCAGCAAGATCTTCTTCTCGATCGACGTCATCCCGACCCTCTATGCCGACCTGGTCGACGTGCTGGAACTGGTGAAGCGGCACTGGGTCGGGATCGGCATCGACATCAAGGTCAATACCATCGAGCGGGCGCTGTACTACACCCGCGGCGACAGCAACGACCATGACGCGCAGGTGTGGCCGGGCCCGGGCGGGCTGGACCCTATGTTCGACCCGCGCGACTTCTTCGCCCAGCATCCGCAGGGGTCGCGTTACGCCATTCCCTGGACGCTCTGGTACGTCTCGAACGGCCAGTCTGGCGAGGAGCCGCCGGAGAGCCAGAAGCAGCGCATGAAGCTGTTCGACGAGGCGCGCAGCACCTCCGACCTCGACAAGCGCGCCGCGACCATGAAGCAGCTGCTGGACCTGACCGCCGAGGCGTTCGAGACGGTCGGCATCTGCCTCGCCGTCAACTCCTTCGGCGTGGTCAAGACCAACCTGGTCAACGCGCCGGAGAAGGAGCCGGATTCCTGGACCTGGCCGAACCCCGGCCCGGCCATGCCGCAGCAGTTCTTCTTCACGAGCTGACGCCGGCGCCGCCGGCCTTCCTCCGCCGCTCAGCGTCCGTATCGAGGAGAGCCCCGGATGCTCCGCTTCATCGCCAAGCGCCTGCTGTGGATGGTGCCCGCGCTCTTCGCGGTCAGCTTCCTCGCCTTCGTCCTGATCCAGCTGCCGCCCGGCGATTTCGTGACCAGCTATATCGCGACGCTGGCCAGCTCCAACGAGATCGTCGACCAGAACGCCGCGGCGGCGCTGCGCGAGCGCTTCGGGCTGAACGACCCGATGCTGGTGCAGTACGGCAAATGGATCGTCGGCATCCTCACCCGCGGTGATTTCGGCCTGTCCTTCGAATGGCAGCAGCCGGTCAGCGACCTGATCTGGGAGCGGATGGCCCTGACCCTGGTGCTGACCCTCGCGACCCTGATCGCGACCTGGGCCATCGCCCTGCCGATCGGGGTCTATTCCGCGGTGCGGAAATACTCGATCGGCGACTACATCGTCACCACCATCACCTTCGCCGGGTTGGCCATCCCGTCCTTCCTGCTGGCGCTGGTGCTGATGTATGTCGCCGCCATCGAGTTCGGGCAGGATGTCAGCGGCCTGTTCTCGCCGGAGTTCGAGAAGGCGCCCTGGAGCATCGCCAAGACCTGGAACCTGCTGCAGCATCTGTGGATCCCGGTGCTGATCCTGGCCGTCTCCGGCACCGCCAGCCTGATCCGGGTGATGCGGGCGAACATGCTGGACGAAATCCACAAGCCCTATGTCACCACGGCGCGCGCCAAGGGCCTGTCCGAGTTCCGGCTGCTGCTGAAATACCCGGTGCGGGTGGCGCTGAACCCGTTCATCTCCACCCTGGCCTGGCTGTTGCCGAACCTGGTCTCCGGCTCGATCGTGGTGGCGATCGTGCTGAACCTGCCGACCGCGGCGCCGCTCTTGCTGCAGTCGCTGATGGCGCAGGACATGTACCTGGCGGGCGCCTTCGTGCTGCTGATCTGCGCCCTGACGCTGATCGGGTCGCTGATCAGCGACATCCTGCTGGCGCTGGTCGACCCGCGCATCCGCCTCGAATAGCCGGGAGGGCCTATGACCGACCTCGCGACCGTCGCCCCCGCCGGCCAGCTCGCCGTCGCCTCGCAATGGCAGCTGATCTGGTGGGCCTTCCGCCGGCACAGGCTGGCCATGGCCTCGCTGGTGATCGTGATCATCCTCTACGTGATCGCGGCCGTGCCGGGGTTCTTCGCCATCAACGACCCCAGCCAGCAGAACGCCCGCGCCGCCTTCCACCCGCCGCAAGGGATCCACCTGTTCGACCGGGCCGAGGATGGCGGCCTGCAGGTCGGCCTGTACTTCCACCCGCACAAGCTGACCCGCGACCCGGAGACGCTGGCCGCCGTCTACAAGGAGGACCCGGCCCGCAAGGTCGGCATCTCGCTGTTCGGCCGTGGCTACACCTATTCGGTGCTGGGGCTGTTCACCACGAACATCCACCTCATCGCCTCGGCCGACCCGAAGCAGCCGCTGTTCCTGTTCGGCACCGACCGCCTCGGCCGCTGCGTCTGGAGCCGGATCATGCAGGGCGCCCAGATCTCGCTGTCGGTCGGCCTGGTCGGCGTGTTCCTGTCGCTCGCCATCGGCCTGATTCTCGGCGGCATCTCCGGCTATTACGGCGGCAAGCCGGATTTCGTGATCCAGCGGGTGATCGAATTCGTGCTGGCCCTGCCGACGATCCCGATCTGGCTGGCCATGGCCGCGGCCCTGCCGCAGGACTGGCCGGCCATCACCCAGTACTTCATGATCACCGTGATCCTGTCGCTGACCGGCTGGGCCCAGCTGGCGCGCGTCGTCCGCGGCCGCTTCCTGTCGCTCAGAACCGAGGAGTTCGTCACCGCCGCCCGGCTCGACGGCTGCGGCGAGGGGCGGATCATCTTCCGCCACATGATGCCGAGCTTCCTCAGCCACATCATCGCCTCGGTGACCTTGGCGATCCCGGCGATGATCCTGGCCGAGACGGCGCTGTCCTTCCTCGGTCTCGGGCTGCAGCCGCCGACCATCTCCTGGGGCGTGCTGCTGCGCGAGGCGCAGAACATCCGCTCGATCGCCACCGCCCCCTGGCTGTTCGCGCCCGGCGCCTTCGTGGTGGTCGCGGTGATGGCGCTCAACCTGCTCGGCGACGGCCTGCGCGACGCGGCCGACCCCTACAACAAGTGACGGCGGAGCGCTCGATGACGAACCCTCCCGCCGCCCCCGTGCCGTTCCCCGGCCGCCCCAAGCCCGTCCTGGCGGTGCGCGACCTGGTGACCCATTTCCCGACCCGCGCCGGGCTGGTCAAGGCGGTCGACGGCGTCTCCTTCGCGGTCGAACGCGGCAAGACCCTCTGCGTCGTCGGCGAAAGCGGGTCGGGCAAGAGCGTCACCGCCCGCTCGATCCTGCAGATCGTCGACGCACCCGGGCGCATCGTCTCCGGCGAGATGGTGCTGAACCGGGCCGATGGCAGCAGCGTCGATCTGGCGAAGCTGCATCCGCGCGGCCGGGCGATCCGCCGGGTGCGCGGCCGCGAGATCGCGATGATCTTCCAGGAGCCGATGTCGTCGCTGTCGCCGATCCACACCGTCGGCGACCAGATCATCGAGGTGCTGCGCCTGCATCTGGGCATGGGCAAGGCCGCGGCCCGGGCGCGGACGATCGAGCTGCTGAAGCAGGTCGAGATCCCGCGGCCGGAACGGGCGATCGACCGCTACACCTTCGAGTTCTCGGGCGGCATGCGCCAGCGCGCCATGATCGCCATGGCGCTGGCCTGCAACCCGCAGCTGCTGATCGCCGACGAGCCGACCACGGCGCTGGACGTCACCACCCAGGCCGAGATTCTGGACCTGATCAAGCGGCTGCAGGCCGAATACGGCATGGCGGTGCTGTTCATCACCCATGACATGGGGGTGGTGGCGGAGATCGCCGACGACGTGCTGGTGATGTATCACGGCAAGGTGGTGGAGCACGGTCCGGTCGACCGCATCTTCCACGCGCCGCAGGAGCCCTACACGAAGATGCTGATCGGCTCGGTCCTCAGGCTCGAGGACAAGGCCGAGATCCGGCTGAGGCGCCCGCCGCTGCCGGCCGACCGCCGGCCGGTGGTCGAGGTCGAGGGCCTGCGGATGCAGTTCGGCACCGGCAGCGCCGCCTTCGCCGCGGTCGACGGCGTGTCGCTGCAGGTGAGGGCAGGGGAGACGCTGGGCATCGTCGGCGAATCCGGCTCCGGCAAGACCACGATGGGGCGCTGCCTGCTGCGGATCTACGACCCGACCGACGGCGCCATCCGCTACCGCCGCGCCGACAATTCGGTGGTCGACCTGGCCAAGGCCGACAAGCCGACGCTCGCCTCGTGCCGGCGCGAGATCCGGATGATCTTTCAGGATCCGGTCTCCTCCCTCAACCCGCGCATGACCGTGGCCCAGGTGATCGGCGAGCCGCTGCTGGTCAACGGCATCGCCAGGGGCAAGGACCTGGACGAGCGGGTCGCCGGGCTGATGCGCCAGGTCGGCCTCGACCCCGCCTGGCGCGAGCGCTACCCGCACGCCTTCTCCGGCGGCCAGCGCCAGCGCATCGGCATCGCCCGCGCCATCGCGCTGAACCCCCGGGTCATCGTCGCCGACGAGGCGACCTCGGCGCTCGACGTCTCGCTGCGCTTCCAGGTGCTGGACCTGCTGCTGAAGCTGCAGGACGAGTTGGATCTCGCCTACATCTTCATCAGCCACGACATCGGCGTGATCCGCTACATGTGCGACCGCGTCGGCGTGATGTATCGCGGCCGGCTGGTCGAGATCGGCGAGGCCGAGGCGGTGTGCGAGGCGCCGGCCCATGACTACACCAAGGCGCTGATCTCCGCGGTGCCGCGGCCCGACCCGCGCCGCCGCAGCATCCACAACCGCATCCGGTACACCGAACCCTCCGAGCGGAGCCTCGCCCGATGAAGATCACCGACATCCGGACCTTCCTGATGCAGGCGGGGCCGCCGGATCCCGACAAATGGGCGACGGACGGCCGGCTCGGCGACGCGGCGATGCCGGAGGGCAAGCTCGGCGGCTTCCGCAACTGGCTGTTCGTCAAGGTCTACACCGATGCCGGCATCGTCGGCATCGGCGAATGCTCCGGCTGGCCGCGGGTGATCGAGACCGCGGTGCAGGACCTGAAGGCGCTGCTGATCGGCGAGGACCCGACGCATATCGAGCGGCTGTGGCAGAAGATGCAGGTCGCCACGATGGGGCACGGCATGCTCGGCACGGTCGGCGCCGGGGCAATGACCGGCATCGATGTCGCGCTGTGGGACATCAAGGGCAAGGCGCTGGGCGTGCCGGTGTGGAACCTGCTCGGCGGCAGGATGCGCGACCGGGTGCCGATCTATTCCCACGCCAACACGGCCGAGGCGGCGCTGGCGGTGAAGGGCCACGGCATCCGGACCATCAAATGCGGCGGCGTCGCCGACCCGGTGCGCAAGGTGGCGACGCTGCGCGAGGCGGTGGGCGACGAGGTCGACATCGCCATCGACCTGCACGGCCCGCCCTGGCTGACCCCGGCCGACGCCGCCCGGCTGGCTCGAGCGCTGGAGCCATACAACCTGCTGTGGATCGAGGACCCGATCGCGCCCGAAAACCTCGACGGCTACAAGCGCATCCGTGACGCCGCCCATGTGCCGCTGGCGGCGGGCGAGCGCATGGCGACGATCTTCGGCGAGCGCGAACTGATCGAGCGCGAGCTGGTCGACGTCATCCAGCCCGACACCGGCCGGGCCGGCGGCCTGACCCAGATGCGGAAGATCGCGGCGATGGCGGAGGCGCATCACATCATGATGGCGCCGCATTCCGGCTCGCTGGGCCCTGTCGCCGAATATGCGGCGCTGCACCTGCTGGCGGCGATCCCGAACGCGCTGATCCTGGAGCGGCTGGATGCCGACTGGCCCGGCCGGGCCCGGACCGTGGTGCCGCATCCGGTGCAGGAAGGCGGCTCGATCGCCGTGCCCGACGCGTCGGGGCTAGGCTGCGACATCGACGAGGATTTCGTCGCGCGTTTTCCCAGCGAGCGCAACGTCGCCGTGCCCGGATCCGACAAGTCCTACGCGCCGGGCACCCACCGGGAGCATGTCTATGTCCAGACGCGGCTCCGGCGGGCGCCGTACTTCAACGGGCGCTGAACCGGCGGGTCCGGTGCTTCGGACGAAGACAGCTGTTCAGGGAAGCGGCTGAAGCGCCTGTTCGAAGCCGCCGACATGGCGGCAGGTGAGGGCGGCGGCGTGCCGGGCGGCCTCCAGGCAGGCGCCCAGGTCGCCGCCCGCGAGATGCGCGTCGATGAAGGCGGCGATGAAGGTGTCGCCGGCGCCGGTGGTATCGACCACTTCGACCGGAGCCGCGTCGGCCTCGGCCATCGCGGTGCCATCCGTGGCGATGCTGCCCCGGGCGCCACAGGTCACCACCGCGACCCGGGCGCCCTGGTCGAGGAAATCCCGGGCCAGCTGCCGGGCGCGCGCCCGGTCCTCGCCCGCCGAGCCGAAGGCGATGGCCAGCCCGTCGGCACCGGGATTGACGGCGAGGTCCTGCGAGACCGAAACGCCTGCCTTCGCGAGCTCGCGCCGCAGCGCGCCGCCATCGTCCAGCCAGCCGAGATGGACGTGGCGCATGCGGCACAGGCGGGCCCGATCGGCCGCCGGCGGACGATATCCGGCACAGGCGCCGAAATCCTCGAAGGCGATGATCCGGTCGCCGGTCGCGTCGATGTCGAGATCGGTGACGGCGGTGCGGCCCGGCCGGACCAGGACCCGGCCGGTGTCGACGCCGCAGCCGGCCAGGCAGGCCAGGACCCGGCAGCCGTCCGCGTCGTCGCCGACCGCGCCGAAATACCCGACCTCGCGGCCCAGCCGGTGCAAATGCACGGCCACGTTCAGCGCATTGCCGCCGACCGCCGACTGCCGGGTCGGCAGGTACCGGTCGATGCAGTTGTCGCCGACGGTGGCAATCTCGAAGCCGCTCATGCCGCTCCCCCGACGTTCGCTTCCGGCGGCATCATGCCCTCAATAGGCCACCCGCTTGTAGTAGCGCCGGGTGGTCAGCGGATGGTCGGTCAGCACCTCGAGATGGGCGCTGACCCGCTCCAGCGCGGCCGCCAGCAGCACGGGCGAGACCAGGCCCCGAACCTCCGGGGACAGGCCCGGCAGCGCGAACCGGGCGGCGTCCAGCACCAGCAGCCGGTCGGTGTACTGCCGGGCGAAGCGCTCGACCCGGTCGGCCAGCGGACGAAGCTCGTCCTCGCCTTTGAGCAGCACGACGCTGACCCCGGGCTCGACCAGCTCCAGCGTGCCGTGAAAGAAGTCCGACGCATGCACCGGCCGGGTCCGGATCCACTGCATCTCCTCCAGGATGCACATGCCGTAATAGAAGGCCTGGGGCCAGGCCGAGCCCGATGCCGTGATGATGTGGTAGGGCGTGTCCGCCAGGGCCCGGGCGAAGGCGCCGGCCTCCGGCTCGAAATCCCGCTTCAGCCCGGCCAGCAGCCCGGGAAGGCGGCCGAGCTCCGCGACGATCGCGTCCCGGTCCGGGCCTTCGCCCCGATGCGCCAGGACCGACAGGGCGATGAACAGGGACTGCAGGTAGAAGGATTCGCAGGAGGTGTCGTCCTCGGCGAAGTTGACGATCGCATGGTCGGCCTGCTCGGCCAGGGGCGCGCCGGCATGCCCGACCAGCGCCAGCACCGTCGCCCCGCGCGCCTTGCAGAAGGCCAGCGCCTCCACGCTTTCGGCCGTGGTGCCGGAGAGGGAGGGGATGACGACGATCGATCTCGGCCCGAGATGCCGCGATCCGGCCAGCACCAGCTCGGCCGAGGGCTCCGCGAAGACCGGGAAGGTCGAGCGGCGCTGCAGCAGCTGCTGCGCCGGCTGCATCAGGATCGCGGCGCCGCCGGTGCCGAGGAAGAACAGGTTCTCGGCCCCGGCCTGAAGGCTGGCCTGGATCGCCGCATGGATCCGTCCCGCGGTCGCCGCCGCGCCCGACTGGATCCGGACATATCGCGGCTCGTCGAAATTCAGCATCGGCCATCGCCTCCCGGCTGCGTGATTGCCGTCTTCGTATCAGCAACGGAGTTGTCAGACAACGCTGTTCGATATGTGCCGATCGGCAGGGCTTGACCGGAAGGACGCCGCCGCAGATGTTGTCTGACGGCAGCCGTTCGGCCGCCGCATCGCAGTCGGTCGGGGAGGGCGTTCGTGGCCACCGCGCTTCGGGACGAGCGGGCGCTGAGCGTCCGGCTCAAGGACGAGATCACGGCGTTGATCGACCGCGGACGGCTGAAGCCCGGCGACAAGCTGCCGACCGAGGCGGAGCTGACCGAGCGGTTCCGGATCTCCCGGCCGGCGCTGCGCGAGGCGCTGAAGCTGCTGGAGCAGGAAGGGATGATCACGGTCGTGCACGGCCGTGGGCGCTTCGTCGCCGCCGCGGCAGCCGTGCGGGTGAAGCGGCCGATCACCTGCTTCGAGAGCGTGACCGACATGGTCCGGCACTTCGGCTACGCGCCGGAGAACAAGGTGCTGGACCTGTCCGAGACCGGGGCGGACCAGGAGACTGCGACGGCCTTGGCCATCCCGAAGGGAGCCCCGGTTGTCAGACTGGAACGGCTGCGGCTGCAGGGCGATGCGGCGATCATCTACTCGATCGACCTGGTGCCCCGGCCGATCCTGCCGGCCGACCTCTCGGCGCTCGACTGGAACGGTTCGCTGTGCGAGCTGCTCGACCGCTGCGGCCACCGGCCGCTCGCCTCCGCCGCCACCGCATCCGCCGGCCTCCTGCCACCGGATGTTGTCGAGTCGCATGGCCTTGCGGATTTCGGTCCGGCCTTCCTGATCTCCGAGATCTGCTATTCCGCGTCCGGCCGCCCGGTGCTCTACGCGCATGACTATCATCGCGGCAGCGCCTTCTCGTTCAGCTTCGCGCGCCGGTAACATATCGGTGCGACGGCTTGTCAGTCGTCTGACACTGTGTCTATGCTCGGCGAACACCAATCAACATCGGGGAGGAACCATGTTCGGAAAGATGCTGTCGGCCGCCGCCGTTGCCGCGGTGCTGGCCTGCGCCGGGTCGCCGGTCCAGGCCGGCCAGACTCTGGACCGGGTGATGTCGACCAAGGTGCTGCATGTCGCCACCAACGCGAACTGGCCGCCGCAGGGCTTTCTCAACGACGCCAACGAGCTCGACGGCTTCGACATCGACATGGCGAAGGAGATCGCCAAGCGCCTCGGCGCCGAGGTCCAGTTCGACACGCCGGAATGGCAGGTGATGACCGGCGGCCACTGGCAGGGGCGCTGGGACGTGGCGGTGGGCTCGATCACGCCGACCAAGGCGCGGGCCCAGGTGCTGGATTTCCCGGCGGTCTACTACTACAGCCCCTATGTCTTCGTGGTGCACAAGGACTCGAAGGCGGCCAAGCGGTCGGACCTGAACGGCAAGGTCATCGGGGTCGAGACCTCGACCACCTCGGAGGACTACATCAACCGGCGGCTGGAGATCGACGCGCCCGACGTCCCGCCCTTCACCTATGACGTCCAGCCCGGCGAGGTCCGCACCTATCCGGGCTCGATCGAGCCGTTCGACGACCTGCGCCTCGGCGACGGCGTCCGCATCGACGCCATCGTCGCGCCGGAGCAGACGGCGCTCGGCGCCATCAAGAACGGCTATCCGGTCAAGGTGCTGGAAGGCGACCACGCCTTCTTCGAGCCGCTGGTGGTGGTCGCCGACAAGGGCGACGCCGAATGGGACGCCAAGCTCAAGGAGATCATCGGCGCGATGCGCGCGGACGGCACCATCTCGAAGTTTTCCCAGAAATGGTACGGCCGCGACTACAGCCAGATGACGGTCTCGACCGCCAAGTGACGTCCCCGTTGCGGGCGCAGCCGCTCGGCGGTCGCGCCCTGTGACCGCCGTCCCCGGAGACGCCATGCCGGCTTCCTATATCGACACCTATTACAGCCGCACGCTGGCCGCCGACGAACGCCTCCTGCCGCTGTCCGGCCGGGTGAGCGCCGATGTCTGCGTCGTCGGCGGCGGCCTCGCCGGCATCACCGCGGCGCTGGAGCTGGCGCGGCGCGGCCGGCAGGTGGTGCTGCTGGAGGGGCGGCGCATCGCCTGGGGCGCGTCCGGCCGCAACGGCGGCTTCGTGTCCCCCGGCTATGCCACCGGCCTCGACGCCATCGAAAGGCTGGCGGGGCACGACGCCGCCGCTTCGCTGTACCGCCTGTCGATGGAGGGCGTGCGGATCGTCGCCGACAACATCCGCGACCTCGGCATCGCCGAGGCGGCACCGGTGCACGGCATCATCGCCGCCATCCGCTACGACGGCGCCGCAGCCCTGCAATCGTATCGCGACCGGATGGAGCGCGACTTCGGCCGACCGCTGCGCTTCATGCCGCGCGACGAGGTCCGGTCGCATCTGCTGTCGCCGAAATACCATCAGGCGCTCTACGACGCCGAGTCTTTCCACTTCCACCCGCTGAACTACGCCTGCGCCCTGATCCGCGAATTCCGGCGCCTGGGCGGTCTGGTGCATGAGGACAGCCTGGTCACGGGGGCGCAGCTGGACGGGGCGCGCAAGGTGGTGACCACGGCGGGGGGGCGGGTCGAGTGCGGCGACGTCGTCTTCGCCGGCGGGGGCTACACCGATTCCGTCTGCCCGGCGCTGCGGCGGGCCTTCCTGCCGATCGCCACCTATGTCCTGCTGACCGAGCCGATCCGGGACCGCATCGCCGACGCGATCCGGACCAATGCCGCGATCGGCGACGACCGCAGGGCCGGCGACTATTACCGGGTGGTCGGGGGCGAGCGGATCCTGTGGGGCGGCCGCATCACCACCCGCACCAGCGACCCGCGCGACCTGGCCGAGCGGCTGCGGCGCGAGATGGTGACGACCTATCCGCAGCTGGCCGACGTGAGGATCGACATCGCCTGGTCGGGGCTGATGTCCTATGCCCGCCATCTGATGCCGCAGATCGGGCGGCTGCAGCCCGGGGTCTGGTACTGCACCGCCTTCGGCGGCCATGGCATGAACACCACGGCGATCGGCGGCAAGGTCGTCGCCGAGGCGATCGCGGGCGAGAGCGACCGCGTCCGGCTGTTCGAGCCCTTCGGGCTGGCCTGGAACGGCGGTCCGTTCGGGCGGGCGGCGGCCCAGCTGACCTATTGGACCTACCAGGCGATGGATGCCTGGCGCGAGCGCAAGGCCGCCTGAACGCAGGCCTGGTCAGGAACGGAGCAGGGAGCGGGGAGACGATGTACGCGGACAAGGTCGAATATCCCCGCATCTCCACCAGGCCGGCCGTCTTTCTGCCGCTGGCGGTCGTCCTGTTCCTGGTGTTCTGGGCCTGCGGGCTGAAGGACACCTGGCTCGGCCAAGCCGGCGTCGCGCTGATCGGCGAGCCTGCGGCCGTGGGCTGGGCCGGCAACGTCGCCGCCGCCGTGATCGTCACCCTGGTGATGCTGGCGAATTTCTACGCCATCGTCTTCCTGCCGCGGGTGTGGCAGATCGCAGTGATCTGGGCCGAGCTCATGTTCTGGCTGGTGATCTTCTTCCGCTCTTTCAACCTCAGCCTCGAATTCGTCGAGCGCAAGATCGGCTTCCTGATCACCCAGGGCGTGACGACGACGCTCTATGTCTCGGCCGCCTCCATCGCCATCGCTTTCGTCCTGGCCATGGCCGGGGCGATCGCCAAGCTGTCGCGCAACGGCATCGCCTATGCGCTGGCCACCTTCTACACCTCGATCTTCCGCGGCCTGCCGCTGCTGATGCAGGTCTACATCATCTATATGGGCCTGCCGCAGCTGGGCTATGTGGTGAAGGCCGTGCCGGCCGGCATCGCCGCCCTGTCGCTGTGCTACGGCGCCTACATGACCGAGATCTTCCGCGCCGGCATCGAGAGCATCCCGCGCGGCCAGTGGGAGGCGGCGCGGGCGCTGGGCCTGCCGCCGCATCTGGTGCTGCGCAAGGTGATCCTGCCGCAGGCAATGCGGGTGATCATCCCGCCGACCGGCAACCAGTTCATCGCCATGCTGAAGGACAGCACCCTCGTCTCCGTCATCGGGGTGTGGGAGCTGATGTATCTCGCCCGCACCCAGGGCCAGACCGAGTTCCGGCATGTCGAGATGCTGATCACCGCCTCGGCCATCTACTGGCTGATGTCGATCGTGCTCGAGCTCGGCCAGGCCAAGCTCGAGCGCAGCTTCAACCGGGTCCGGTTCCGGGGATAGGGGTCACACCGGCCCGCGGCTGCCGAGGCCCCAGCGCGCGATCTCCTGCGTCAGCGTCTCGCGGTCGGCGGGGTCGAGGGCCGGCAGGCCCGGCAGGCGCACGGCGCCGGCCGGGAAGCCCAGCAGGCCCAGCGCCTCCTTGACCACGGTGACGTTGGCGCCGTTGCCGTAGCGGGTGCGCAGCGTCTCGAACCGGGCGATCTCCGCCACCAGGGCGCGGGCCCCGGCATAGTCGCCCGCCTCCAGCGTCGCATGGATGGCCAGCGACCGTGCCGGGTCGACATTGACCAGGCCGGAGGTGAAGCCGCGGGCGCCGAGGGCGTAGAAGGGCGCGGCCCAGCCCTCGGCCAGGCCGCAGACCCAGACCGCGGTGGCGGCGTCGCTCGACCGCACGCATTCAGCCAGCAGCATCAGGTTGGTGGTGGCGAACTTGACGCCGACGACATTGGGGTGGTTGGCCACCGACAGCAGGTCGGCCAGGCCCATGGCATCGGACCGGACATAGGCGACCAGCGGCAGGTCGACCGCGTCGGCGATCGACCGGAAATAGGCGGCCTGGGCCTGGGGGGCGGCGAAGGGGTCGAGCGGCTGATGCGACATGATCGCGGTCGCCCCGGCCTCCCTGGCGCGGCGGCCCAGCGCGATCGCCTCGGTCAGCGACCGGCCGACGGCAGCGATGACGTTGCTGCGGCCCCGGGCGGCCGACACCGCCGTGTCGTGCACCAGCCGCACCTCGTCCGGCGCCAGGGCGTAGAACTCGCCGGTGTTGCCGGCGGCAACGACATTGGGAATGCCGCCGGCGACGATGCGGTCGACGATGCGGCCGGTGAGGTCCGCGTCGACGCCGCCTGCGGCCGTGTAGGCGGTCGCGTGCACGCCCGAGATGCCGCACAGCGCGCGCCGCAGGCCGGTCTGGTTGTCCATTCTCTACTCCTTCCGGCGCGCGAACGCCGTCTGCACATGTTGCCGGCCCGACCGCACGATGTGGTCGCGCATCGCCCGTTCGGCCGCGTCGGGATCCCGCGCCTCCAGGGCCGCGAGGATGCTCAGATGCTCGCCCAAAGCGCGCTCGCGCTCCTCCTGGTCGCCCAGCAGGAAGCGGCGCGCCGCCTTGTCGTAGACCAGCTGCCCGGCCAGCAGGCGCTGCAGGTAGCGGCAGCCCGAGGCGGCGTGGATGGTCTCGTGGAAGGTCTCGTTCAGCGTGATCAGCCGGCGCACCGCGCCCGCCGCCGTCGCCTGCCGCATGGCCTCGCCGACCATGTGCAGCTCCGCGATCTCGCCATCCGAGATCCGCGTCGCCGCCTGGCGCGCGATCATGCTCTCCAGCGCCGCGCGGGCCAGCGCCATCTCCTCGGCCTGGGCGGCGTCGAAGGTGATGCGGATGCCGCGGCGGGGTTCGGTCCGCACCAGCCCCTCCAGCTCCAGCCGGCGCAGCGCCTCCTTCACCGGCGTGGTGCTGACGCCCAGCTGCGCCGCCGCCTGGCGCTCGTTCAGCAGCGATCCCGTCGGCAGCTGGCCGGAGATGATGGCCTGGCGCAGCTGCTCGTGAACGTGGTCGCGCAGCCCCTTCAGCATGTTCGGGTCGAGGGCGGGCAGGGGGCGGTGCAAGCGGAACCTCTCGTCGCGGCCGGCTCCGGCGTCCGGCGATTCTTGAGACTTGATATATCAGGTCCCAACGGAGTAAGTCTAGCCGCGAGGCAAGGCCGGCGCCCGGCGGCGCTCCTCCCGCCCATCCGACCGTGCCGGGGCACGCGGGGCGGCAAGCAACCGGGACGGGGAGGATGGGCAGCGTGAAGATCGACCGTCTGCGGACCTACATGACGCGCGACAAGGATCGCCCGCGGCTGCTCGTCGCCATCGACACCGATGACGGCCTCACCGGCTGGGGCGAGTGCTACAACCACGGGCCCGATCGTGCGCTGGCGCCGCTGCTGGAGTACCTGTTCACCTTCCTGCAGGGGCAGGACCCGCGCCGGATCGAGTACATCGTCCAGTACCTGATGCAGCAGACGCGCTTTCCGCCCGGCGCGCTGACGCTGGCCGCGATCTCGGCGATCGACCATTGCCTGTGGGACATCTCGGCCAAGGCGCTCGGCGTCCCGGTCTACATGCTGCTCGGCGGCAACGCCCGCGACCGGGTGCGGGTCTATGCGGGCGTCTACACCGCGCCTGACGCGCCGGCGGCGCGGGAGGAGTTCGACCGGCTGAACGAGAATTGGGGCCTGACCGCCTTCAAGCTCAGCCCCTACCGCATCAACATCTACGAGAACCGCTGGGGCGAGGTGGTGCGCACCAGCGCGGACTACTTCCGCTCGCTGCGGGAGACGGTGCGCAGCGACTACGAGATCGCCTTCGACGCCCATGCCCGCATCTTCGAGCCGCATCAGGCGGTGCAGCTCGGCAATGCGCTCGCCCCCTACGACCCGCTGTTCTTCGAGGAGCCGATCCGGCCCGAGAATGTCGAGGTCTGGGGCGACATCAAGCGGCAGATGGCCTGCACGCTGGCGACCGGCGAGTCGCTGTACAGCCGCTTCGAGTTCCTGCGCCTGCTGTCCCATCGCGGGGCGGACATCATCCAGCCCGACATCTGCGTCGTCGGCGGCCTGCTGGAGATGCGCAAGATCGCGGCGATCGCGGAGGCGCATTACGTCACCGTCGCGCCGCACAACCCGATGGGGCCGCTGGCCACGGCGGTGAACCTGCATTTCTCCGCCGCCCAGCCGAATTTCCGCATTCTGGAGTACCGGCTGCCGCATGGCCCGAACTACACGTTCCAAGCCGGGGGCGAGGCGAGCGGCGGCGGGGCGAAGGCCGATGCCTCGGCCGGCGCCTGGTACGTCAAGGACCCGTATCTCCCGCGCGAGGGATATCTCGAGCTGCGCCCCGACCGGCCGGGCTGGGGCGTCGAGATCGACGAGGAGGTGCTGAAGACCGACGGGTACATCCACTGGGAGCGGCGCGTCGGCCGCCGCCCCGACGGATCGAGCGCGTTTCCGTAAGCAAGCAAGAACAGCGGGCAGCCGCCCAACAGGGAGGACGAGAATGAGACTGACCCTACTGGCCGCGACCGCGGCCCTGGCGCTGGCCTTCGGCGTGTCCGGCGCCCGGGCAGCGTCGCCGGCCAACGCGCTGGTGATCGGCACGCAGCTCAGCGCCGTGCCGTCGCTCGACCCGGCGGCGATCAACGCGCGCACGGTCTCCGAGATCATCTCGAACCTCTACGACAACCTCGTGATGGTGACGCCTGACGACCTCCAGACGATCCGGCCGATGCTGGCCGAGAGCTGGACCGTCTCCGACGACAAGCGCGCCATCACCATGACGCTGCGCCAGGGCGCAACCTTCTCCTCCGGCAATCCGGTGACGGCGGAGGACGCGGCCTGGACCATCCAGCGCGTGGTCAAGATGGGGCAGGTCGGATCGACCGACATCGCCCTCTGGGGCTTCACCAAGGACAATGTCGACCAGCTGGTCCAGGCCAAGGACGAGCGGACGCTCGTCATCAGCCTGCCGCAGCCGGTGTCGACCGACCTTGTTCTCTATTCGCTGGCCGGCGCCTCGCTCGGCATCATCGACAAGAAGGCGGCGCTGCAGCACGAGCAGAACGGCGACCTGGCCCAGAACTGGCTGAAGGCCAACAGCGCCGGCAGCGGCCCCTACAAGCTCACCACCTGGCGGCCGAACGACATCCTGCTGTGCGACGCGCGGGCGGATTATTGGGGCGGCGCGCCGGCGATGAAGCGCGTGGTCATGCGGCACGTGCCGGAATCCGGCAACCTGCGGCTGCAGGTCGAGGCCGGCGACATCGATATCGGCCAGTACATGGCCAACAGCGACATCGAGGCGCTGAAGGCCAAGGGCGCGACGGTCGATCCCGGGCCGGGCCTGGGCTTCTACTACATCGCCATGAACACGCAGGACCCGGATCTGGCCAAGCCGAAAGTGCGCGAGGCCTTCCAGCACATCCTCGACTGGAAGCCGCTGGCCGAGACCACGATGAACTTCAACGGCTTCCCCTGGCAGTCGATCATCCCCAAGGGGATGCCCGGCGCTCCGACGGAGGAGCCGACCGGCTATGAATACAACCCCGAACTGGCCAAGAAGCTGCTGGCCGAGGCCGGCTATCCGGACGGGCTGAAGAAGACGCTGTACCCGTCGGGCGATGCGCTGCTGAAGATGGCGGTGGCGCTGCAGGCCAGCGCCAAGAAGGCCGGCGTGGAATTCGAGGTCGTGCCGGGCGAGCACACGCCGGATTTCCGCGCCAGGAAGTACCAGGTGCTGGTCGGCAATTCCGGCACGCGGCTGCCGGACCCGTTCGGCACGCTGGTGCAGTATGCCTACAACCCGGACAATCGCGACGAGGCGAAGCTTGGCGGCTACTATCTGTGGCGCACCGCGCTGGACGCGCCGGAGCTGACCAAGATGGTCGAGGCGTCGAAGGCCGAGACCGACCCGGCCAAGCGGGCACAGCTCTTCTCCGAGATCGACCGGAAGTTCAAGGAGATGGTGCCGCCGCTGGTGATCGTGCTGCAGCGCACCGACCCCTACGTCATCCGCCAGGGCGTCACCGGCTATGCCGGCAACCCGACCTGGTCGACCCGCTGGCACGACGTGAAGAAGAACTGAGGGGCCGATGACGGCGATCGACACCTTCAACCGGCCGGCGCGCTTCCTGCGCATGCGGCGCCTGTCGGGCCGCACCCTGTCGGTCGTCGTCACCCTGGTCGGGCTGATGCTGCTGACCTTCTCGATGGGGCGGCTGCTGCCGGCCGACCCGGTGCTGGCGGTGACCGGGTCGGAGGTCGACAAGGCGACCTATGACCGGGTGTACCAGGAGCTCGGGCTCGACCAGCCGGTGTGGCAGCAGTTCCTGTCCTATGTCGCCCGCGTCGCCACCGGCGACATGGGCCGGTCGCTGACCACCGGCCAGCCGGTCTCGGCCGACCTGCTCAGTGTCTTCCCGGCCACGATCGAGCTCGCCCTCGTCGCCATCCTGTGCGGCACGCTGGTCGGGGTGCCGCTCGGCGTCGTCGCCGCGGTCAACCGCGGCCGGCCGATCGACCATGTCGCCCGGGTGATCGGCCTGGCCGGCCATTCGGTGCCGATCTTCTGGCTGGGCCTGATCGCGCTGATCCTGTTCTACGCCAAGCTGCAATGGGTCGCCGCCTCGGGCCGGATCGACATCCTGAACGAGGGGCTGGTGCCGCCGATCACCGGCCTCCTGCTGCTCGACACGGCGCTGCAGGGCGAATGGGACGTGTTCCGCGACGCGCTCGACCACATCATCCTGCCCGGCGCGATCCTCGGCTACTACTCCGTCGCCTACATCAGCCGCATGACCCGCAGCTTCATGCTCGAACAGCTCGGCCAGGAATACATCGTCTCCGCCCGGGCCAAGGGCGTGTCGCGCCGGCGGATGATCTGGGCCCATGCCTTCAAGAACATCCGCGTGCAGCTGCTCACCGTCCTCGCTCTGACCTTCGGCGGCCTCTTGGACGGCGCGGTGCTGGTCGAGACGGTGTTCGGCTGGCCCGGCCTCGGCCAATACCTCACCCGGGGGCTGAAGATGAACGACATGAATGTGGTGATGGGCGCGGTGCTGCTGATCGGCATCACCTTCCTGGTCATCAACATCATCTCCGACCGCCTCTACCGCATCCTGGACCCGCGCACCCGATGACCGCGACCTTCAGCGCCCCCCAAGGCGGGCTGCGCGCCTGGCTGAAGACGGAGGCGCCGCGCACCGTCTTCCAGTCGGCGATGCAGCAGCTCTATCGCGGCTGGCGGCGCTTCGCCGCGCATCCGCTCGGCCTCGCCGGGCTCGGCGTCATCCTGCTGCTGATCGTGGCGGCGGTCGCCGCGCCCTGGCTGACGTCTTACGATCCGATCGCACAGGACATGGTGAACCGGCTGCAGCCGCCCTCGGCGGCGCATTGGTTCGGCACCGACGAATTCGGCCGCGACGTCTTCGCCCGCGTCGTCTACGGCGCCCGGACGACGATCTACATCATCCTGCTGGTCACCGTCATCGTCGCGCCGATCGGCCTCCTGATCGGCGCCTGCGCAGGGTATCTCGGCGGCTGGACCGACGAGGTGCTGATGCGGGTCACCGACATCTTCCTGTCCTTCCCCGGCCTGGTGCTGGCGCTGGGCTTCGCCGCGGCGCTGGGCCCCGGCATCACCAACGCCATCATCGCCATCGCCCTGACAGCCTGGCCGCCGATGGCACGGCTGGCGCGGGCCGAGGCGCTGAGCCTGCGGAAGGCCGACTTCATCGCCGCGGTGCGGCTGCAGGGCGCGTCGAAGACCCGCATCATCACCCGCCACATCCTGCCGATGTGCCTGCCCTCGGTGGTGGTGCGCCTGACCCTGAACATGGCCGGCATCATCCTGACCGCCGCGGGCCTCGGCTTCCTCGGCCTCGGCGCGCAGCCGCCGCTGCCGGAATGGGGCGCCATGGTCTCGACCGGGCGCGAGTTCATGATCGACTGTCCCTGGGTGATCACCGCGCCCGGCATCGCCATCGCGGTGGTCAGCCTGGCCTTCAACCTGGCCGGCGACGCGCTGCGCGACGTGCTCGACCCGAGGTCCGGCGAATGACCGACGCCCCCCTGATCGAGGCCCGCAACCTGCGCATCGCCTTCGGCCGCGGCGACGCCGCCGTGCCGGTGGTGCATGGCGTCTCCTTCACGCTCGGGCGCGAGAAGCTCGGCATCGTCGGCGAATCCGGGGCCGGAAAGTCGACCGTCGGCCGCGCCTTGATGCGCCTGCTGCCGCCGGCCGCCCGGGTCACGGCCGACCGGCTGGCCTTCCGCGACACCGACCTGCTGGCGGCGAGCGAGAAGCAGATGATGGAACTGCGCGGCCGGCGCATGGGGCTGATCCTGCAGGACCCGAAATACTCGCTGAACCCGGTGGTGCCGGTCGGCGAGCAGATCGCCGAGGCCTGGCGGCTGCATCACAAGGGGCCGGCCCGCGAGGCGCGCGAGCGCACCCTGGCGATCCTGGAGGCGGTGAAGATCCGCGACCCCGCCCGGGTGGCGCGGCTCTACCCGCACGAGATCTCGGGCGGCATGGGCCAGCGCGTCATGATCGCGATGATGCTGATCGCCGGCCCGGACGTGGTCATCGCCGACGAGCCGACCTCGGCGCTCGACGTCACCGTGCGGCTCGAGGTGCTGCATCTGCTCGACGAGCTGATCGAGAGCCGCGGTCTCGGCCTGATCCTGATCAGCCACGACCTCAACCTGGTCCGTCGCTTCTGCGACCGGGTGGTGATCATGTATGCCGGCCGGGTGATGGAGACCCTGCGGGCCGCCGATCTCGACCGCGCCGAGCATCCTTATACGCGGGGCCTGCTGGCCTCGCTGCCCTCAATCCGCCACAGCCAGGACCGGCTGCCGGTGCTGCGCCGCGACCCGGCCTGGCTGGCCGGGGCAGGGCCGGCGGCCCTGGCGGGGGGCACGCCATGATCGAGGTGCGGGACCTCGCCGTCCGCTTCGCCGCCGACGCCCCGCCGGTGGTGGCCGGCGTCTCCTTCGCGGTCGAGGCCGGCGAGACCTTCGGCCTGGTCGGCGAATCCGGCTGCGGCAAGTCGACGGTGCTGCGCGCCTTGGCCGGGCTGATCCCGGACCACGGCGGCGAGGTGCGGCTGGCCGGCACGGTGCTGCCGGCCGACCGCCCGCGCGGCTTCTACAAGCGGGTGCAGATGGTGTTCCAGGACCCCTACGGGTCGCTGCATCCGCGCCAGACCATCCAGGCCCAGCTGCTGGAGCCGCTGCGCAACCAGGGGCTGACCCCGCCGGCGGATGCGGTCGGCGCGGCACTGGATTCGGTCGGTCTGCCGCGCACGGCCGCCTTCCGCTACCCGCACCAGCTCTCCGGCGGCCAGCGCCAGCGCGTGGCGATCGCCCGGGCCCTGATGCTGCAGCCGGAGGTGCTGCTGCTGGACGAGCCGACCTCCGCCCTCGACGTCTCGGTCCAGGCGGAGATCCTGAACCTGCTGATGGATTTGCGGGCGCAGCGCAGCCTGACCTGCATCCTGGTCAGCCACGACCTCGCCGTCGTCGCCCATATGTGCCACCGCATCGCGGTGATGCAGGGCGGCCGCATCGTCGACGGCTTCGACGCGGCGACGCTCAGGGCCGGCCGGCCCGCGCACCCCTACACGCAGGAGCTGCTGGCGGCCAGCGAGGCCTATGGCGAGGCGCCGGCGGGCTAAACCAGCTCGACCTCGCGGCGGGACAGCTCGGACTGCTGCGCCGCCTCGATGCAGGCGATCAGGTGGCGACCGTAGCGCCCATCCGCCGGGTTCGGCCCGGTACTGCCGATCAGCGCCAGCATCGCCTGCCACTCCCGCTCGACCGCGCGCTGCGCCCAGTCCGGCTCGACTGACTGCGGCACCGGTGTCCAGGCGCCGCCGCGGCCGAGCAGGACCCCTTGGTCGAAATCGAGGCGCAGCGTTCCGGCCTCGCAGACCAGGTCCATGGCGAAGCCGACGCCGCCGTCGCGATAGCCGACGCTGGCCACCTGGCCGATCCGGCCATCGGCGAAGCGCAGCAGCATCAGCGCCGTGTCGTCGGCCTCCTGGTCGTGGAAATGGGTCCCGGCCATGGCCGAGACCGACGCGACCGGGCCGTCCATCAGCCAGACCAGCCGGTCGAGCGCGTGGATCCCGGCGGTCAGCAGCATGCCGCCGCCGGTCTTGGGCGACAGATGCCAGGGCTGGCGGTTCGACTCCATCCACAGCTTGATCAGCCAGCTGCTGCCGAGCACCGGGCGGCCGATATCGCCGGACGCGATGATCTCCCGCGCGGCGAGGCAGGGCAGGGCGAAATGCAGCACGTGCCCGACCATCAGATGAACGCCCGCCTGCTCGACCGCGGCGTTGATCGCGTCGCATTCGGCGACGGTCGGCGCCATCGGCTTCTCCAGCAGGATGTGCTTGCCCGCCCGCGCCGCGGCGACCGCCATCTCGGCATGCAGGTGATGCGGCGTGGCGATCAGCGCCACATCGACCGACGGGTCGTCCAGCAGCGCCCGCCAATCGGCATGGGCGGTGCCGCCATGCTCCCGCGCGAAGGTCCGGGCGGCGTCGATGTCCTGGCGGCAGACGGCCGCGACCCGCGCGCCCGGCACGGCGGCGATGGCCCGCGCATGGATCGCCCCGAAATAGCCGGCGCCGATGATGCCGATGCCGATCATGCTGTGGCCTCCTGGTAAGCCCGGTCGATCAGGCGCATGGCCTGCAGATAGTCGACGATCCCGACCGATGGTGCCGCGCCGCGCGCCAGCCGGTCCAGCGTGTCGGCCATGAACGCCTTGTACCGGTCCGCCGGCAGGATCGGCGCCAGGTCGCGCACCTGCCCGTCATCCAGCGTGGCGACACGGCAGGCGTCGCCGCGGTCCAGCAGATAGGCGTTGCGGGCCGAGACGCGCCATTCGAAGTCGCCGCCCGGGGCCATCGAAGCATAGGTGTAGCCGGCCTCGACCGTCGCGATCATGCCGTCCGGCGCCCGCAGGATGACGATCGCGTATTCCTCCACCGCCTCGCCATGCAGGCGCCGGTCGATCGCGGCCGAGACGACGACGAGATTGGCGCCGCCGGTCAGGGCCAGCGCGGCGTCGATGCCGTGGATGCCGAGGTTGCGCAGCGCCCCGCCGCCGCCGATCGCCGGGTCCAGCACCCAGGGCACCCCGTCCAGCCGGTAGCGTTCCGGCGGGCCGTTCACGATCCGGAACTGGGCGTGCGAGACCGGGCCCAGCCGGCCGGCGGCCTTCAGCGCCTCGATCTCCGCCCAGATCGGACCGCAGCGATTGGGCAGGGGGACGGCGGCGAACAGGTCGCGGCGTCGCGCCGCCTCTGCCAGCGGCTCCAGGGCGGCGGTCGACACTGCCGCGGGCTTCTCCAGCACGATCGGCAGGCCCGCCTCGATGCAGGACAGCGCCAGCACCGAGACCTGGTCCGGCCGGCCCATGACCACGGTCAGGTCGGGTCTCGCGGCGATGATGGCGTCGACCGAGGACAGATGGGGGACGTCGTGCCGCGCGGCGAATCCGGTCGCGACCGCGGGGTCCGGATCCCAGGCGGCGGCCACCACCGCGCCCGCCGACCGTGCCGCCTCCAGATGCATGCCGGCATGCCAATGCCCCACGCCGGCCAAGGCCACCCGGGCCATTCCATCCTCCCTTCTGGCTTATGGCCTTGACAGATATCCTACAAGTCGGCAACCATCAAGCCATGCTGATCCGGGGACGCCGCCGATGAAGGAGATCAAGCCGCTCGCCCGGCCACCTCTGCTGCATGTCTCGGTGCAGGAGAGCCTGAAGAGCTACATCGACGACAACGCCCTGGCCCCCGGCGCGCCGCTGCCGCCGGAGAACGACCTGGCGCAGCAGCTGGGGGTCAGCCGCAACTCCGTGCGCGAGGCGATCAAGGCGCTGGAATCGCTCGGCATCCTGGAGACGCGGCGCGGCATCGGCGTGTTCGTGAAGGCCTTCTCCTTCGAGCCGCTGCTGGCCAATCTGGCCTATGGGCTGGGCGGCGCGCTGCGCGAGGTCGAGGAGGTGCTGGAGATCCGCCGGGTGCTGGAGGTCGGGCTGATCGGCAAGACCATCCAGCTGATCGGCGAGGACGACCTGGCGGAGCTGAAGGACGTGGTCGAGCGCATGCGCCGCCGGGCCGAGCGGAACGAGAGCTTCGCCGAGGAGGACCAGCAGTTCCACACCCTGCTGTTCCGCTGCCAGAACAACCGCATGCTGACCGGGCTGATCGACGTGTTCTGGATGGCCTTCTACAAGGCGTCCGATTTCGTGAACCTGGCCAATGTCGACCCGATGGCGACCTGGCGGGACCACCAGGAGATCTACCAGGCGATCGAGGCGCGCGACGGGGCCGCGGCCCGCAGCCGGCTCGACCAGCACTATGACGGGATCGCCCGTCTCCTCGCGACCCGGAAGGGCGCCAACACAGAAAACTGAGATCAAGGGGAGGACATGATGAGATTCGGGATGCTGGCATCCGCGCTGGCGCTCGCCGCCGCCATGGCTTGGGCGCCGGGCGCCGCGACGCAAGCCGTGGCGCAGGAGCCGTCGACCATCACTGGTGGGTTCGACGTCGGGCCGGGCGGCTTCCAGGGCAATTTCAACCCGCTGGCCGCCACCGGCGGCTTCACCTGGCTCAGCCTGTATTTCGAGCCGCTGGTGATCAACGATGCCAAGCTGGAGAGCATCGTCGGCGACCTCGCTTCCAGCTACGAAGTCAGCGCCGACAAGCTGCAATACACCTTCAAGCTGGCCGATGCGAAATGGCATGACGGCCAGCCCTTCACCTCGGCCGACGTCAAGTTCACCATCGACACCGCGAAGAACGGCGCCACCGGCACGGTGTTCGCCGCCCGGCTCGGCGCCATCGCCTCGGTCGAGACGCCCGACCCGAAGACCGCGGTGCTGAAGCTGTCGGCCCCGAATGCCGGCCTGCTGGCGACGCTGACCCAGCTGATGATGCTGCCGCAGCACGCGCTGAAGGACATCCCGGCGGCCGCCCTGGCCAAGCATGAATGGTGGTCGAAATCGCCGATCGGCACCGGCCCCTACAAGTTCTCGCGCTACGTCACCGACCAGTATGTCGAGCTGGCGGCCAACCCCGACTACCGCGGCGGCAAGCCGGCGACCGACCGGATCATCAACCGCTACTTCGCCAACACCGCGGCGGCGGTGGCGGCTCTGCGCTCCGGCGAGATCGCCTTCAGCTATGTCGAGGCCGACGACGTCGCCACCTTCCAGGGCAACGACGCCTTCAAGGTGATCGAGGGCAATTCCTTCGTCGTGAACTATCTGGGCTTCAACCAGGAAGTGCCGCTGTGGAAGGACGTCCGCGTCCGCCAGGCGGTGATGCATGCGATCAACCGCGACGCGATCGTGCAGAGCCTGTACAAGGGCGCCGCCGAGATCGCCAATTGCGGCTATGTCGCCGACCATCTGCTGCCGTCCGGCCTCGACGGCTACGCCTATGATCCGGAGAAGGCGAAGCAGCTGCTGGCCGAGGCCGGCTGGGACCAGATCAACGGCAGCAAGCCGATCCCGCTGCTGACCTACTACAACACGCCGCTGGCCTCGAACGTGCTGGCCGCGGTGCAGGCGATGCTGGCGCAGGTCGGCATCAATGTCGTGCCGCGGGCGGTCGACACCCCGACCTACAACGCCACGATCTATGCCCAGAACCCGGACTGGTCGCAGTTCCCGCTGGTCTATGCCGGGCTGCAGAACGGGCCGGACCCGAGCGCCATCAACATCGGCCTGAACGAGAAGCAGATCCCGCCGGCCGGCGCCAACTTCCTGCGCATCCGCATGCCGGAGGTCACGTCCGCCTTCGACGCCGCCATGAACGAGACCGACGACGGCAAGCGGGCCGAGCGTTACCAGGCCGTGTGCAAGGCGATGAACGCCAACCTGCCCTGGGCCACCATGTGGGTGGCCAAGCGCTACGGCGTCGCCTCCAGCAAGCTGAAGGACTTCGTCTGGACCCCGGCCCCGGCCGGCGGCCCCTTCGCCGCCCATCCGGAGAAGTGGGCGATTGAATAGGTCGTCATTGCGAGCGCAGCGAAGCAATCCAGGGCCGTTTGCCGTGGCTCCTGGATTGCTTCGTCGGCCTCGCCTCCTCGCAATGACGGCTTTTCCGCTGCAGCCGTCCTATCGAGACGCGACATGCTGAACTACTGCCTTCGTCGCCTCGCGGTCGGGGTCGGCATGCTGATCGCCCTCAGCCTGCTGATCTTCGTCCTGCTCCGGCTCGCGCCCGGCGACCCGATCGACGCCTACATCAATCCCAACGTGGCGATGTCGCAGGAGGAGATGGCCGCCGTGCGCGCCCGTCTCGGCCTCGACCAGCCGCTGCCGATGCAGTACCTGGCCTGGCTGGGCGGGGCCGTGCGCGGCGACCTCGGTTTCTCCCTCCAGCGCAACGGCGAGACCGTGCTGGGGCTGGTGGCGCAGCGGATCGGCCCGACCCTGCTGCTGATGGGGACGGGGCTGGCGATCGCCATCGTCGTCGGCATCGGCGCCGGCATCATCGGCGCCGTCCGGCGCAACTCGGCGGCCGATCTCGGCCTGTCGGTCGCCGCCTTCCTCGGCATCTCCAGCCCGGCCTTCCTGACCG
Organism: Inquilinus limosus MP06; assembly: GCF_000767795.1. GTDB lineage: Bacteria > Pseudomonadota > Alphaproteobacteria > DSM-16000 > Inquilinaceae > Inquilinus > Inquilinus limosus_E. Next base: position 42,793 of record NZ_JANX01000003.1, read on the forward strand.
CGCTGGTCGGCCTCTACGTCTTCTCCGTGCTGCTGGGCTGGGCGCCGTCCGGCGGCATGCTGACCCCCGGCGCGCCGTTCTCGCTGGGCGACCTCGTCAGCCACCTGATCCTGCCGGCGCTGCTGCTGTCGATCGGCCATGCCGCGCTGATCATGCGCTACATGCGCGCCTCGCTGCTGGAGGTGCTGAACCAGGACTATGTCCGCTCGGCCCGCGCCAAGGGGGTGAAGGAGTTCTGGGTGGTGGTGAAGCATGCGCTGCGCAACGCGCTGCTGCCGGTCGTGACCCTGATCGGCTCCACCATCGGCATCGCGGTCGGCGGGGCCATCTTCCTTGAAAGCGTGTTCAACTGGCCAGGCATGGGCCTCCTGCTCGTCAATGCGGTGGAGACCCGCGACTATCCGGTGATCATGGGGGCGACACTGGTGGTCGGCGCCTGCGTGATCCTCGCCAACCTGCTCACCGACATCGCCTATGCGGCGATCGACCCGCGGATCCAGGTGGCCTGACATGGCGATCGCGGAAACCTCCCGTTCCCGCGGCGGCAACGGCCCGCTGGCCCGCGCCTTCCGCCGCTTCGCCGCCAACGGCGCGGCGCTGGCCGGCATCGCCATCCTGGTGCCGATGCTGGTGCTGATCGTGGCCTACCCGCTGATCCTGGGCCACAAACCGAACGACATCGACCTGCTGGCCCTCAACAAGGGGCCCAGCGCCGCCCACTGGCTGGGCACCGACGGGGTCGGCCGCGACATCCTGGCCCGGGTGCTGCAGGGCGGGCGGATCTCGCTGCTGGTCGCCGTGGTCTCGGTCGCGATCTCGGTGGTGATCGGCTTCCTGGTCGGGTCGATCGCGGCCATGGCCGGGCGCTTCACCGATGCCGCGATCATGCGCTTCGTCGACCTCGCCATGACCCTGCCGCCGGTGATCTCGCTGCTGGTCCTGGCCTCGATCACCGGCGCCGGCATCGTGCCGACCATCATCGTCATCTCGCTGCTGTCCTGGCCGGTGCTGGCGCGCATGGTGCGGGCCCGGCTGATGGAGCTGCGCGAGCGCGACTTCGTGGTGGCGTCGCGCGGCATGGGGGCCGGCCTCGGCCACCTGCTGTGGCGGCACGGCCTGCCGAACTCGATCGACATCCTCGTCGTCTACGCCACGCTGCAGATCGCCGCCGCCATCCTGCTCGAGGCCGGCCTGTCCTTCCTCGGCCTCGGCGTGCCGCCGCCGGAGGCGAGCTGGGGCAACATGCTGAACGCCGCCCGCAGCACCGTGGTGCTGGAGCAGTACCCCTGGCAATGGCTGTTCCCGGGCGCCGCCCTGGTGATCACCGTGCTCGCCATCAACTTCGTCGGCGACGGCCTGCGCGACGCCTTCGACCCCCGTTCCGAACTCAACTGACCGAAAAGACCATCATGGCCTCAGCCCCCGCCTTCCAGGGCGTCGTCCCGCCCGTCGTCACCCCGCTGACCGCGGATTTCCAGGTCGACTACCCGTCCTTCACCCGCGTGCTCGAGCACCTGATCGATGGCGGCGTGCACGGCCTGTTCGTGCTCGGCTCCACCAGCGAGGTGGTGTTCCATGACGAGGCGACGCGCCGGAAGATCCTGGAGCATGCGGTCAAGGTCGCGAACGGCCGCGTGCCGGTGCTGGCCGGCGTGATCGACCCGACCACCGACCGCGTCATCGGCCACGCCAGGGTGGCGCAGTCGATCGGCGTCGCCGCGGTGGTGGTGACCGCGCCCTTCTACGCCCGCACCAGCCAGCCGGAGATCGTCGACCATTTCCGCTATGTGCGCGAGGCCATCGACGTCCCGGTCATCGCCTACGACATCCCGGTCTGCGTCCACGTCAAGCTGGACCGCGCCGGCGTGGTGACGCTGGCGCGCGAGGGCACCATCGCCGGGCTGAAGGATTCCAGCGGCGACGACGGCAATTTCCGCTTCGCCCTGATGGACCTGGCCGACAGGCCGGAAGTGGCGATGATGACGGGGTCGGAGATCGTCTGCGATTCCGCCCTGGCCGCCGGCGCGCACGGCATCGTGCCCGGCCTCGCCAATGTCGACCCGCATGGCTATGTCCGCCTCTACAATTTGTGCCGCAAGGGCGACTGGGCGGCGGCGCGCAAGGAGCAGGAGCGGCTGTGCCGGCTGTTCGAGATCGTCTGGGTCAGCCTGCCGCGCACCAGCGCCGGGTCGGCCGGCGTCGGCGGCTTCAAGACCGCGATGCGCCGCCTCGGCATCATCGAGACCAACGTCATGGCCCGGCCGCAGCGGGCGCTGAACGACGCCGAGGCCGCGAAGGTCGAGGCGATCCTGCAGGCGACCGGCCTGCTGGGTTGAGGGACCGATGGCGGAGGCTCAGCACCCCATTCTCGAGGTCAGCGGGCTGCGGACCGTGTTCCGCATCCGCGGCCGCGAGGTGACCGCGGTGGCGGATCTCGACCTCGCCATCCGGCCGGCGGAGACCGTCGCGCTGGTCGGCGAGTCCGGCTCCGGCAAGTCGGTGACGAGCCTCTCCATCATGGGGCTGCTGCCGGCCAAGGCGGGCCGGGTGGCCGCGGGGTCGATCCGGTTCCGCGGCAAGGACGGGCAGGGCAGGGACCTGGCGACGCTGGACGGAGAGGCGCGGCGCCGGATCCGTGGCAACGACATCGGCATGGTGTTCCAGGAGCCGATGACCAGCCTCAACCCGGTCTACACCATCGGCGACCAGATCGCGGAGCCGATCCGCATCCATCTCGGCCGCGATCGCAAATCGGCCTGGGCGGTGGCGGTGGACCTGCTGGAGAGCGTCGGCATCCCCGACCCGAAGCGGCGGGCCGGGCAGTATCCGCACGAGCTGTCTGGCGGCATGCGGCAGCGCGCCACCATCGCCATGGCGCTGGCCTGCGACCCGACGCTGCTGCTGGCCGACGAGCCGACCACCGCGTTGGACGTCACCATCCAGGCGCAGATCCTCGACCTGCTGCGGCGGCTGCAGGACCAGCGCGGCATGGGGGTGCTGTTCGTGACCCACAATCTCGGCGTGGTGGCGGAGATCGCCCATCGCGTGGCGGTAATGTATGCCGGACGGATCGTCGAGACCGGTCCGGTGCGCGAGGTGTTCCGGCATCCGCGCCATCCTTACACCATCGGCCTGCTGGCCTCGGTGCCGAAGCTGGGCGAGGCGACGCGGCTGAAGGCGGCGGGGGAGAAGCTGGCCACCATCCCCGGCACGGTGCCGAGCCTGGCCGCCATGCCGCCCGGCTGCGCCTTCGCCTCGCGCTGCGCCTATGCGGTGGACGCCTGCCGCGCCGCTATGCCGGCCCCGGCCGAGGTCGGCCCCGGCCACACCAGCCGCTGCATCCGCTGGCAGGAGCTCTGACCATGGCCGATCCGCTTCTCGCCGTGCGCGGCCTGGCCAAGCATTTCGGCCCCGGCGCCTTCGGCCGCGGCCCGGTGGTGCGCGCGCTCGACGACATCCATTTCGAGGTCGGCCGCGGCGAGGTGGTCGGGCTGGTCGGCGAATCCGGCTCGGGCAAGACCACGATCGGCCGCTCGGTTCTGCGGCTGATCGAGCCGACGGCCGGGGAGGTCGTGTTCGACGGGCAGGACCTGACCAGGTTGTCCGGCGGCGAGATGCGCCGGCAGCGGCGGCGGATGCAGTACATCTTCCAGGACCCCTTCGCCAGCCTGTCGCCGCGCATGACCATCGGCGAGATCCTGACCGAAGGCCTGGCGATCCAGGGCATCGGCACCGGGCGCGAGCGGCTGGCCAAGGCGCGGGCGGCGCTGGAGGCGGTGGAGCTGCCGGCCGACGCGGTCGAGCGCTATGCCCATGAGTTCTCCGGCGGCCAGCGCCAGCGCATCGGCATCGCCCGGGCCCTGGCGCTGGAGCCGGAGTTCCTGGTGGCGGACGAGCCGGTCTCGGCGCTCGACGTCTCGGTCCAGGCGCAGATCGTCAATCTGCTGCGCGACCTGCAGCTGCGCCTCGGCTTGACCATGCTGTTCATCTCCCACGACCTGGCGGTGGTGGAGTACATCTGCGACCGAGTGATCGTGCTGTATCTCGGCCGGATCATGGAGATCGCGCCGAGCGACCGGCTCTACGCCGCGCCGAAGCACCCCTACACAAGGGCGCTGCTGTCGGCGATCCCGGAGCCGGACCCCGACCGGCCGCGCCAGCGCCAGATCCTGAAGGGCGACATCCCCAGCCCGGCCAACCCGCCCTCGGGCTGCGTCTTCCGCACCCGCTGCCCGCATGCGGTCGAGGCCTGCGCCCGCGAGGTGCCGAAGCTGGAGGAGGTGGAGCCCGGCCACTTCAAGGCCTGCATCCGCCAGGATGTCAGCCGATGATGCGGTTCTTTCCGGACGCGTCCCCTTTATCGTCATTGCGAGCGCAGCGAAGCAATCCAGGGGCGGTTTGGCGTGGCCCCTGGATTGCTTCGTCGGCTTCGCCTCCTCGCAATGACGGTGTTGGGACTCCCAAGAGGTCTTGATGGACGACGTATTGCACGGCAATTGGGCGACGCTGCTGCTGCCGATCGCGGCGGATGAGAGCATCGATTCCGGCCGGCTGGCCGAGGAGATCGACCTGCTGGTCGCAGCGCGGGTCGACGGCATTTACTCCAACGGCACGGCCGGCGAGCTGCACAACCAGACCGAGGCGGAGTACGCCGCGATCCAGACGCTGCTGGCCGAGAAGTGCCGGGCGGCCGGCATGCCCTTCGTCATCGGCGCCTGCCAGCCGGATCCGAGCCTGGCGCGGGAACGGGTGAAGCTGGCGCGGGACCTCGGCCCGGCGGCGATCCAGGCGGTGCTGCCGGATTGGTGGCCGGTGACCGAGCCGGAGGCCATCGACTTCCTGGAGCTGATGGCCGAGGCCGCCGGCGGGGTGCCGCTGATCCTTTACAACCCGCCGCACGCCAAGCGCGTGCTGGCGCCGGACGAGCTCGGCCGGCTGGTGCGGGCGGTGCCGGCGGTGGCCGGGATCAAGCTGGCCGATGGCGACGATGCGTGGTACGCGGCGGCGAGGCAGCACCTGTCCGGCACCGCGCTGTTCGTACCGGGTCATCACCTCGCCACCGGCACGAGGCACGGCGTCGCCGCCGGCGCCTTCTCCAACGTCGCCTGCCTCAGCCCGTCGGGCGCCCAGGCCTGGACCGACCGGATGGCGACCGACATCGAGGGCGCGCTCGACCTGGAGCGTCGGATCTGCCGCTTCATGGACGAGCATGTCGTGCCGTTCCGGAGTCAGCACGGCTACTCCAACGCCGCCCTGGACAAGCTGCTGGCGGCGGTCGGCGGCTGGGGGCCGGTCGGCACCCGGCTGCGCCGCCCCTATCGCTGGATCGACGAGGCCGAGGCGCTGCGCCTCCGCCCGATGGCGCGGTCGATGATGCCGGAGCTGTTCGTGGCCTAGGGGCGCGTTCAGCTGGCCTGCCGGCCGCCGTGCCGTTCGGCCCGGACCAGCCGGGCCAGCAGCTGGATGCCGGGCTCGATGCGGTCGACCGGAATCGAGGAATAGCCGAAGCGCAGGAAGTTCTCCGGCGGCACCGGGTGGTCGAAGAACACCGCGCCGGGGTCGATCAGCAGCCCCTGGGGCGCGCCCGCGGCGGCAACCGCATTCATCGACACGTCGGCCGGCCCTTCGGCCCACAGCGCCGACCCGCCGGCGGGCAGCCGGAACTCGAATTCCGGCAGATGGGTGCGCAGCCCTTCGCCGATCGCGTCGGCGCGCTCGCGATAGGCGGCGATCAGCTTCTTGATCGCGGCGTCGTGATGGCCCAGCTGCAGGAACAGCGCCACGGCGCGCTGGTTGTTGGCCGGCGGGTGCCGTGTGGTCAGCCGCCGCATCGCCCGGGCCTCGGCGATGAACTCCGGCGCTGCCACCACATACCCCATCCGCAGCCCAGGCGCCAAAGTCTTGGACACGCTGCCGACATAGATCACCCGGTCCTCCCGGTCGATCGCCTTCAGCGCCGGGGTGGCCTCGCCGACGAAGGTCAGCTCGCTGTCATAGTCGTCCTCGACGATCACCAGGTCGTGCACCGAGGCCGCCTGCAGCAGCTCCTGCCGCCGCTGCAGCGGCATGGTCACCGTGGTCGGGTTCTGGTGGCTCGGCTGCACGAACAGCATATCGCACCCGGCCAGGCCGCCGGTCGGCTTCAGCCCGTGATGGTCCATCGGCAGGGGCTGGATGCGCGCGCCGAACTGCCGGCACAGGTTGCGGATGTCGGGATAGCCCGGCTGCTCGATCCCGACCGTCCGCTCCGGCTTCAGCAGCAGCGACGCGGCCAGGTACAGCGCCTGCTGCGCCCCGATCGTGACCAGGATCTGCTCCGGCGACACCCAGATGCCGCGGCGCGGCAGGATCCGCTTCTGCAGCTGCTCGATCAGCAGCGGGTCGTCGGCATCGACGCGGTCGCCGGCCCAGTCCCGGATGGCGACCG
>NZ_JANX01000004.1 GCF_000767795.1 Inquilinus limosus MP06
GGTGGATCGCCAGGCCGTGCAGCGCCGGATCGACCGCGGCGTAGCTGAGATCGAACACCACCCGGCCCGATGGCTGCGACCGGGCGTGCAGCCCGTCGATGCGCTGGCCGTAGCCCAGGGCGGTGTCGAGCGCGCCGATCCGGCCCAGCGCGGCCAGGCCCGCCGGCTGCAGCATCAGGCCGGCACCGATCGGCCGCGGCTCCGGCACACGCTCCAGCAGCCGCACCCGGTGGCCGGCATCGCGCAGGAAGCAGGCGGCGGCCAGCCCGGCGGGACCGCAGCCGCAGATGGCGATCGACAGCGGTCCGGCCACGATCGGCTATTCGTTCTCGAGCGCCGCGCGGGCGGCCTGCAGCTTCTCGCTGATCCCCGGCTCGACCTTCGGGTAGGCGAGGTCCAGCCCGTCCATGGCGTCGACCACCGCGGCGGCCACGGCCAGGCGGGTGAACCACTTGTTGTCGGCGGGGATGACGTGCCAGGGCGCGTGCGGCGCGGCGGTCGCCCGGATCATCTCCTCATAGGCCTTCATGTAGTCGGGCCACAGCTGCCGCTCCGCCACGTCGGAGGGCTGGAATTTCCAGTGCTTCTCGGGCTCGTTCAACCGGTCGAGGAAGCGCTTCTTCTGCTCCTCGCGCGACACGTTCAGGAAGAACTTCAGGATCAGCGTGCCGTTGCGGGCCAGGTAGCGCTCGAAGGCACTGATGTCCTCGAACCGCTCCTTCCAGATCTTCTTGGTCACCAGCTTCGGCGGGATGCGCTGGTTGCCCAGCACGCCGGAATGGACCCGGACGACCAGCACCTCCTCGTAATAGGAGCGATTGAAGATGCCGATCCGCCCACGCTCCGGCAGGTGGCGGGTGGTGCGCCACATGAAGTCGTGGTCCAGCTCCCCCGCCGAGGGCTGCTTGAAGGCGGTGACCTGGCAGCCCTGCGGATTGATCCCGGACATCACATGCTTGATCGTGCTGTCCTTGCCGGCCGCGTCCATGGCCTGGAAGATCAGCAGCACCGACCAGTGGTCCTGGGCGTAGAGCTTGTCCTGCATCTCCGCCAGCCTGGCGACGCTGTCGGCCAGCGCCTCCTGCGCCACCACCTTGTCGTCCAGCCAGGCGGTGTCGCCCGGATCCCAGTCCTTCAGGCGGAAGCCCTCGCCATCCTCGATCCGATACCGCTTCGCCAGCTTTCCCAGCTTGACCATCTGTCCCCTCCCCGGTCGGTGCCCCCACGCGTCGATCAACCACGATCGATGCAGGAATTTCGCCGGTCTGGCAAATCGGAGATGATGCCGCAGCTTCCGGAACGAGGACCGCATGGCCCGGCATGTCTATTTCATCACCCATCCCGACGTGCTGATCGACCCGGCCGTGCCGGTGCCGAACTGGCCGCTGTCGCCGCGCGGCCGCGAGCGCATGCGGGCGGCCTTCCGGCTGCCGTGGATGGGCGGCGTGCGAGCGCTGTTCAGCAGCAACGAGCGGAAGGCGGTCGACGGCGCGGAGATCCTGGCCGAGGCGCTGAGCCTGCCGGCCACCAAGCTTGAGGATCTCGGCGAAAACGACCGTTCCTCAACAGGTTATCTGCCTAAGCTCGAGTTCGAAACGATGGCCGACGCCTTTTTTGCCCGGCCACAGGAGAGCGTGCGCGGCTGGGAGCGCGCGATCGACGCTCAGCGCCGCATCGTCGCGGCGATGGAGGAGGTGCTGCGCCGGGCGCCGGCGGAGGGCGACGTCGCGGTCGTCTCGCATGGTGGGGTCGGGGCGCTGTATCTCTGCCATCTGCAGGGACGCTCCATCGGCCGCGACGCCGACCAGCCGGTGACCAATGGCGGCAACTATTACGCCTTTACCGCCGAGGACCGCCGGCTGCTGCATGGATGGCGCGGCATCGATGGGGTGTGACCAGGCGCGACGGAACGCGAGATCCTTTCCGTGAAGTGTTCATGCCACCCAGGCATGACTTCGGCTGAAGGTCTCAAATGATTTCGAAGTTTACCCGCACCCTCCTGCTCGCGAGCGCCGTGATCGTCGCCGTGCCGGCGACCTTCGCCTCGGCGCAGGCCTATGACGGCCACCGGCATCATCGCGAGACGCTGCAGCACCGGCAGCGGGCGGCCTGCGGCCATATCCATTCCCACAAGGCGCGCAACAGCTGCGAGGCCCGCATCGCCCATGACTGGTATCGCGCCCGTCACCGCTGACCGATGATTCGAACGGCCCCTGCCGCCCACTCGGCAGGGGCCTGTTTGCTGCGGGCTGGCCCCGACCGCCGGCCGTTGTTGCCTTCCGGCCGCCCCGGTGCGATGACGCCGGAATGATCGCCACCCCGACCGATGATGAAATTCTGGCCCGCCTGCTGTACCGGGACGGGCTGATGCTGATCCTCGACAAGCCGGCCGGGCTGCCGGTGCATGCCGGGCCGAAGGGCGGCCCGGTGCTGGACCACCATCTCGACGCGCTGCGCTTCGGCCTGCCGCACCCGCCCGCCCTCGCCCATCGCCTGGACAAGGACACCAGCGGCTGCCTGGTGCTGGGCCGGCACCGCAAGGCCACGGCGACACTGGGCGAGCTGTTCGCCTCCGGCCGGGTAACGAAGACCTATTGGGCCGTGGTCGAGGGCGGCCCCGCCGCGGATGAGGGCCGCATCGACCTGCCGATGGCCAAACGGTCGGCGCAGCGCGGCTGGTGGATGAAGGTCGATCCCGCCGGCCAGCCGGCGCAGAGCGAATTCCGCGTGCTGGGCCGCGCCGATGGCCTGGCCTGGCTGGAGTTGCGCCCGCTGACCGGCCGCACCCACCAGCTGCGGCTGCACTGCTCCGCCTCCGGCTTCCCGATCCTGGGCGACGCGATCTACGGCACCGCCGGCCGTGGGCCGGAGGCGCCGTCGCTGCATCTGCATGCCCGTGCCGTGTCGGTGCCGCTCTACCCGAGGAAGCCGTCGGTCACCGCCGAGGCGCCGCCGCCACCTCATCTCGCCGAGACCCTGCGGCGATTCGATCCGAGGCCCGCCGGCTGAGTCGCCGCTGCGGTTGCGGCCGACACATCGGCGCCCGGCTCCGAGTCGCCCCGCACTCCGTCTCGCTTGCCGTCATGCCATGAGCCGCAGGCCGTCCATGGTCCACGACCCCGGCCGTCGGGCACAGACGGCGAAAGCTCCGCAAACCGGCCGCGACAGGATCCGCTGGGACACAACACATGGCGGCGAATACCCCTGGGAACCACAACCTGTTGCATATCCGGATCGAACCGGGTTCAATGGTCGAGAACCCCCGTGTTGACGGCCGGATCGCGCCCGGCTACGCCCCTGACCGTGACAACAGCAGCCCGCACCCGCCCCGCTATCCGCTTCCGTGGTCGTTCCTTCATGGCGCTCGTCCTGGCGCCGGAACCGCCGATCACGGACTGGCTCACCGAACTCGACGCCCAGATCCAGCGTTCGCCGGCCTTCTTCCAGGGCCGCCCTGTGGTGGTCGACCTGTCGGCCCTGCCGATGCGCAAGCAGGATCTGACGGCGCTGATCGAGGACCTGCAGCGGCGCGACATCCGCCTGATCGGGATCGAGGGCGCCGATCCGTCCTGGCTCGGCTCCGAGGCCTGGGGCCTGCCGCCGATGATGACCGGCAGCCGCCCCGCCGGGATGATCGAGGTGCCGGACGGGGCCGAGGCGGCGGCGCCGGCGGCCGAGTCGCGCCCCGCCGCCTCGCTGCTGCTGGACCGGCCGGTTCGCTCCGGCCAGTCGGTGATCTTCCCGGAAGGCGACGTGACGGTCGTCGGCTCGGTCGCCTCGGGTGCCGAGATCATCGCCGGCGGGTCGATCCATGTGTACGGCACGCTGCGCGGCCGGGCGATCGCGGGATCGACCGGCAATGGCCGGGCCCGCATCTTCTGCCGCAAGCTCGAGGCCGAGCTGCTGGCCATCGACGGTCTCTACAAGACCGCGGACGACATGGAGCCGAAGCTGCGCGGCAGGGCGGTGCAGGCTTGGCTCGACGGTGACGCCATGGTTCTGGCAGCCCTGGACTGAGGCATTAGAGGAGAGACGCGAATATGGCCAAGGTCTTGGTCGTGACATCCGGAAAGGGCGGGGTCGGCAAGACGACCTCCACCGCGGCGCTGGGCGCGGCCTTGGCCCAGAGCGGGCAGAACGTCGTCGTCGTCGATTTCGACGTCGGCCTGCGCAACCTCGACCTGGTGATGGGGTCCGAGCGCCGCGTGGTGTTCGACCTGATCAACGTGGTCCAGGGCGACGCCAAGCTGCCGCAGGCGCTGATCCGCGACAAGCGGGTGGACACCCTGTCGCTGCTGGCCGCGTCGCAGACCCGCGACAAGGACGCCCTGACCATGGAGGGCGTGTCCCGCGTCATCGGCGAGCTGAAGGAGAAGTTCGACTGGGTGATCTGCGACAGCCCGGCCGGCATCGAGAAGGGTGCGGTCCTGGCCATGCGCCACGCCGACATGGCGGTGGTGGTGACCAACCCCGAGGTCTCCTCCGTCCGTGACTCCGACCGCATCATCGGCCTGCTCGATTCGAAGACCGAGCGCGCCGAGAAGGGCGAGCGCGTCGAGAAGCACCTGCTGCTGACCCGCTACGACGCCGGCCGCGCCGAGCGCGGCGAGATGCTGAAGACCGAGGACGTGCTGGAGATCCTGTCGATCCCGCTGCTCGGCATCATCCCCGAGAGCGAGGAGGTGCTGCGGGCCTCGAACATGGGCGCACCGGTCACGCTGAACGCGCCGCAGAGCGCCCCGGCCCGGGCCTATTTCGACGCGGTCAAACGCCTGCGGGGCGAGACGGTCGAGATGTCGGTGCCCAGCGACAAGAAGGGCATCTTCGCCAAGCTGTTCGGCCGGAGGGTTGCATGAGCCTGTTCAGCTTCTTCACCAAGCGCAACTCCGCCCCGGTGGCGCGGGAGCGGCTGCAGATCCTGCTGGCCCATGAGCGGTCGGTGATCGGCGGACGCTCCGACCTGGTGGCGACGCTGCAGGAGGAGATCCTGGCGGTGATCGCCAAGCACATCGCGGTCGACCGCGAGAAGGTGCAGGTCAAGCTCGACCGCGGCGATTCCGTGTCGACTCTCGAAGTCGACATCGAGATCCCGACCCCCTCGGGCCCGGCCCGGATCGCGGCGCGGGGCTGAGCGCCGCCGGTCTCACCCAGAAGGGGCAATGCGGAAGGCCCCGGTGAGACACCGCTCCGGCCACGGCTCAGCCGATCCGGCCGGTTTCCCTCCCACGCAGCCGCGACGGCGCGCATCAGCCCTTCACTGCTTCGATGGTGAGGCTGAGCGGCAGGCTCGGCCGGTCCGTCGGCATCCGCCACAGACCGTCAGACCCCTGCACCAGGCAGGGCCACATCTGCCAGGCCGCGGCGTCATGCTCGCGCAAGGCCGTCAGCCGCAGTCCGGCCGCCGTCAGCGCACCGATGATGGCGCCGAGCGGATGGCTCCATTCCACCGAGCGGGTGTGGGTGAAGACGGCGTCGCGGTCGGCGTAGCTGCCCTGCGCATCCGATTCGACCGGCGCGCCGCCGAAATAGCCATAGGTCGGGACGATCGGCGCCGTCGGGCCGGCCTGGTCCAGCGCCCGGGTCATCGGGTGGTCGTCGAGGAAGTAGAGCCGCCCGCCCGGCTTCAGCAGCGCCGCCACCGCCTGGGCCCACCGCACGATGTCGGGCAGCCAGATGATCGTGCCCCAGCTGGTGAAGACGAGGTCGTAGAGGCCCTCGCCGAGCAGGCGCGGCGCCTCGAGGACGTCGCCTTCGACGAAGGTGGCGCTGCTGCCGGTCTCGGCCGCCAGCATCCGCGCCGCGGCGATGGCGTCGGCGGCGAAATCGAGGCCGGTGACCTGGGCGCCGCGGCGGGCGAGATACATCGTGTCCATGCCGAAATGGCATTGCAGATGGGCGACGCGCAGGCCGGCGATGTCGCCGATCTCCGCCGCCTCGATCGGCCCCAGATCGGTCTCGCCGCGGCGGAAGCCGTCGACATTGTAGAAGGCCGAGCGGAGATGCGTCGCCACCCGCTCGTTCCATAGGGCCCGGTTGAGTGCTACGCCCTCATGCATCGGTTCCTCCCCTTCCCGATCCTCTGCGGGGCGGTTTCTACCAGACGGTGCAGCGGGCGGACAGGCCGGGGTCACACGCCAGGGCCGCCCTTCTCCCGGACCGGCGCCTGGAAGCACAGGCCATATCCGTCCGGGTCGCGGAGATGGAGCTGCCGCATGCCGTAAGGGGTCTCGGCCGGCGGCTCCAGCCCCGGCAGCCTCGACCGGAGGTCCCGGTGAACGGCATCGACATCATCGACGCCGATGTAGAGGCAGGTATCGCCGTGCCAGCGCTGCCGGGCCGCGATCCGCGCGGCCGGGCGCTGCCCGTCGTCATAGGCGGTGTTCAGCATCAGCTGGGCCGGCCCGAGCGCCAGCCACACCCAATGCGAGAACCGCCCCTCCGGCGCCTCCACCACGGGCGAGGCGTCGATGATCGCGAAGCCCAGCACCTCCCGGTAGAAGGCCAGCGACTGCGGCATGTCGTGAACCTGCAGCAGCGGCGTCATGCCCCTTGCGGTGATGGCCATCCCCCGCCCCTCCTCCCTCAGCACGGCAGCGACAATGTATCTTGCCGCGGCGGAGCCGATGCGGAAACGGGCAGCATCCGAGCGCCGGAAGCCATGGCCGATCACGGGTCAGTCCGCCACGCGGCGCGCCGGCATCGCCGACATGCCGTCGACGGCGCGGAGCATGCCGGCATAGAGCATCCGGGTCGTCCGAGCCGAGGTCAGGATCGCATCGATCTCCGCCGGGTCATCGAGCGAAGGCAGCGCCGCCGCGAGCGTCCGCACATGGCCCTCCCGCGCCTCGACCCGGTTGCGCAGGAAACCGAGCGCCCGGCGGATGCCGGCGATCCGCGCCGTGCGCTGCAGCCCGTCCACCGCCGTCCCCGCGCAGGTGGCGGCGAGATATTCGAGCAGATAGGCGACGCCCAGGAAGCCGGCAGGATGGTCGCTGCGGCCGAGGAACCGGAACCAGGCGATCCAGGCCTGGGTCGGCGGCGCCGGCATCGAGGTCGCAACGTCGGCCCGGCTGAAGCCCAGCGCCTCGAGATCGTCCAGCACCCGCAGGTCCAGACCCGCCACCTCCCGCGCCTTCTCCTGCAGCAGCAGCGCCAGCGGCATGTGCCGGCCGTGATCCAGCATCCGCTCCGCCGCCAGGGCCAGCGTCGGCTGCAGCGCGTGCTGGTAGTGATAGGCCTCGCGCAACATGTTGGCATAGGTCGCGATCCCGGCCGACCCATCGAGCAGGCTGCGGGCGCTGCGGGTCTGCCGCACCGCCGCGACCATGGCCACAGCTTCGGCGTGAAGCGCTTCGAGGAATGCCGCGCCCATCGTCCTCACCACCACTTTTGAGATACGAACAAACCATAAACACTATTTTATATTCGAAGCAATACCATTTTTGGTGGCACGACCCACAACCCTCACCCTTTGCCACTACGCTTGCCCCGCGGACCGCGCAACGATACGAATGCCGCCCATCAGCGCCTTCGGCGCTCCAAGTTCTCCGGAGTTGTGTTTCATGGAGCTGCACGATCTCATCCGCAGCCTCGGGCTCGATCCCGACGCCCTGACCGGCGGCACGCTGGTCGTCCGGTCGCCGGTCGACGGCACCGAGATCGCCCGCCTGCACGAGAATACCGAGGCCGATGCCGCCGTCGCGATCGAGCGCGCGTCCAACGCCTTCCTCAACTGGCGCACCGTGCCCGGCCCGCGCCGCGGCGAGCTGGTGCGCCTGTTCGGCGAGGAGCTGCGCGCCCACAAGGCCGAGCTGGGGCGGCTGGTCTCGATCGAGGCCGGCAAGATCCTGCAGGAAGGCCTGGGCGAGGTGCAGGAGATGATCGACATCTGCGACTTCGCGGTCGGTCTCTCGCGCCAGCTCTACGGCCTGACTATCGCCTCGGAGCGCCCCGGCCACCGCATGGCCGAGACCTGGCACCCGCTGGGCCCCGTCGGCGTCATCTCCGCCTTCAACTTCCCGGTCGCCGTGTGGTCCTGGAACGCGGCGCTGGCTTTCGTCTGCGGCGACCCGGTGATCTGGAAGCCGTCGGAGAAGACGCCGGTCACGGCGCTGGCAACGATGGCGATCTTCCGCAAGGCGGCCGAGCGCTTCGGCGGCGTGCCGGACGGCCTGGCCGAGATCCTGATCGGCGGGCGCGCCATCGGCGAGGCGCTGGTCGACAGCCCGAAGGTGCCGCTGATCTCGGCCACCGGGTCGACCCGGATGGGCCGCGAGGTCGGGCCGCGCGTCGCCCAGCGCCTCGGCCGCTCGCTGCTGGAGCTCGGCGGCAACAACGCCATGATCGTCTGCCCGTCGGCCGATCTCGACATGGCTGTGCGCGCCATCCTGTTCGGCGCGGTCGGCACCGCCGGCCAGCGCTGCACCACGCTGCGCCGCCTGTTCGTGCATGAGAGCGTCTACGACAAGCTGGTCCCGGCGCTGAAGCAGGCCTATGGCGCCGTGCGCATCGGCAGCCCGCTGGAGCAGGGCACGCTGGTCGGGCCGCTGATCGACCAGGCGTCGTTCGACGGCATGCAGAAGGCGCTGGCCGCCGCGCGCGACCAGGGCGGCACCGTCACCG
Organism: Inquilinus limosus MP06; assembly: GCF_000767795.1. GTDB lineage: Bacteria > Pseudomonadota > Alphaproteobacteria > DSM-16000 > Inquilinaceae > Inquilinus > Inquilinus limosus_E. The sequence goes on from NZ_JANX01000004.1 coordinate 8,623, forward strand.
GCGGCGAGCAGGTGACCTCGGACGTGCCGCAGGGCGGCTTCTATGTCCGCCCGGCGATCGCCGAGATGCCGGCGCAGAGCGACATCGTCAAGCACGAGACCTTCGCGCCGATCCTCTACGTCATGAAGTACCGGGAGTTCGGCCAGGCGCTGATGCAGCACAACGACGTGCCGCAGGGCCTGTCCTCCTGCATCTTCACCACCGATATGCGCGAGGCCGAGACCTTCCTGTCGGCGGCGGGCAGCGACTGCGGTATCGCCAATGTCAACATCGGCACCTCGGGCGCCGAGATCGGCGGCGCCTTCGGCGGCGAGAAGGAGACGGGCGGCGGGCGCGAGAGCGGCTCCGACGCCTGGAAGGCCTATATGCGCCGGCAGACCGCGACGGTGAACTACAGCCGCGAGCTGCCGCTGGCCCAGGGCATCGTCTTCGACCTCGGCTGAGGCTTCGCTCTCGGATCAACACTGAAAGCAGGCCAATCCCTGGTTGTCATTGCCGGGCTTGACCCGGCAATCCAGAAGGTCTCGACGCTCTCTGGATGCCCGGGTCAAGCCCGGGCATGACAATGGTGGGTTCAGCTGTTGTTCCAGACGTCCTATGCCGGTCTTAAAAATCCGACAAAAGGCAGGCGGGCGGCGGTTCCTTGACGGGTCCCCGGCCGCCTGCGCTAATGCGCAGCAGACGCCCGGCGACGTCAGCCGGGGAGACAAACACGGGGGGTTCCTCATGCATATCAGCCGTTTGGCACTGGTTGCGGGCGCGGCGCTGGCGCTGCTGTCCTCGGCGGCCGTCGCCGCCGACAAGGTGACCGTCGCGGTCACCCAGATCGTCGAGCATCCGGCGCTGGACGCCGCCCGCGACGGCGTCAAGAAGGCGCTGGAGGAAGCCGGCTACAAGGATGGCGACAACCTCGTCTTCCAGTGGGAATCGGCGCAGGGCAACCCGGCCACCGCCGCCCAGATCGCCCAGAAGTTCATCGGCGAGAACCCGAATGTGATCGTGCCGATCGCCACCCCCTCGGCCCAGGCCGTGGTCGCGGCGACCCAGGACATCCCGGTCGTCTTCACCGCCGTCACCGACCCGGCGGGCGCACAGCTGGTCAAGAACCTCGACCATCCGGGCGGCAACGTCACCGGCATCTCCGACCTGTCGCCGCTGGCCGACCACCTGAACCTGATCAAGGAGATCGTGCCGAAGGTGAAAACCATCGGCGTGCCTTACAATCCGGGCGAGGCCAACGCGGCGGCGCTGATCGCGGCGCTGCAAGAGATGGCGCCGGAGTGGAAGGTCGACATTGTCACCGCCGCGGCGGCGAAGTCGGCCGATGTCCAGGGCGCGGCGCAGAGCCTGGTTGGCAAGGTCGACGTGATCTACGTCCCGACCGACAACACCGTCGTCTCGGCGCTCGAGGCGGTGGTCCAGGTCGGCACCGAGAACAAGATCCCGGTCTTCTCCGGCGATACCGACAGCGTCTCCCGCGGCGCCATTGCCTCGGTCGGCTTCGATTATTTCGAGGTCGGCCGCCAGACCGGCGCGGTCGTGGCCCGCATCCTGAAGGGCGAGAAGCCGGGCGACATCGCGGTCAAGAACGCCAGCGGCACCGACCTGTTCGTGAACACCAAATCGGCCGCGGCGATGGGTGTCACCATCCCCGAGGCGGTGCTGAGCCGCGCCAAGAAGGTGATCAAGTAAGCGTCCCGAACCCCCTCTCCCGTCCTCGGGAGAGGGGGTTTCCGCTTCTCCGCCCCGATCGGGCCGTCCGGACATGACAGATCCGGCCGCAGCCCGTATACCGGGGCCTTCTCGTGTTCGCGGCCTCCGGCCGCCCCGCAGGATGTGTTGATGAGTCTGATCGCCTTTCTCGGCGCGATCGAAATCGGGCTGATCTTTGCCCTTGTCGCGCTCGGGGTGTTCCTGTCCTTCCGGGTCCTGAACTTTCCCGATCTGACCGTCGACGGCAGCTTCCCGCTCGGCGCCGCCACCACCGCCACCCTGATCGTCGCCGGCCTGGACCCGGTGCTGGCGACCCTGGTCGGGGTCGCGGCGGGTGCCCTGGCCGGTCTCGTCACCGCCTGGCTCAACGTCCGCTTCGGCATCCTGCACCTGCTGGCCAGCATCCTGACCATGATCGCGCTGTTCTCGATCAACCTGCGGATCATGGGCAAGCCGAACGTCGCCCTGATCAACCAGGACACGGTGATCAACCTGTTCACCTGGCTGACCCCGGCGATCGAGAGCACCGGCCTGCCGGCGCGGGCGACGCTGAAGGTGGTGGTGCTGGCGATCATCGTCGTGATCGTCGGGCTGGCCCTCGGCCGCTTCCTGACCTCGGAGTTCGGCCTGGCCATGCGCGCCACCGGCGCCAATGCGCGAATGGCGCGGGCGCAGGGCATCTCGACCAAGCTGCACATCTATGTCGGCATGGCGCTGTCGAACGCGCTGGTGGCGCTGGCCGGCGCCCTCTTCGCCCAGACCGCCGGCTTCGCCGACGTGACCGTCGGCACCGGCACCATCGTGGTCGGCCTCGCCGCCGTGATCCTCGGCGAGACCATGATCCGCACCCGCAGGATCGTGGTCATGCTCGCCGCCTGCGTGCTGGGCGCCGTGATCTACCGCATCGTCATCGCCCTGGCGCTGAACACCAACTGGCTCGGGCTGCAATCCTCCGACCTCAACCTGGTGACCGCGCTGCTGGTCGGCATCGCCCTGATGTTGCCGGGCATGCGCAACCCCCTGAAATCCCTGTTCCGGCGGAGCGCCTGAGATGATCTCGGTCCAGGACGCCCATGTCACCTTCGGCCGCGGCACGCCGCTGGAGAACAAGGCCCTGCGCGGCCTCACCCTGTCCATTCCGGTCGGGGAATTCGTCACCGTCATCGGCTCGAACGGCGCCGGCAAGTCGACCCTGCTGAACGTGCTGAGCGGCGACGCCAGCCCCGAGCGCGGCCGGGTCGAGATCGACGGCACCGACGTCACCCGCTGGCCGTCGCCCAAGCGCGCCGGCCTGGTCGCCCGCGTGTTCCAGGACCCGATGGCCGGCACCTGCGAGGGGCTGTCGATCGAGGAGAACATGGCGCTGGCCTATGCCCGTGGCCGGTCGCGCGGCTTCGCCCCGTCGATCGACGGGCCGCGCCGCGCCGTGTTCCGCGACAAGCTGGCGGTGCTGGGGCTGGGGCTGGAGAACCGGCTGGGCGATTCGATGGGTCTGCTGTCCGGCGGCCAGCGCCAGGCGGTCAGCCTGCTGATGGCGACGCTGACCGGCATGAAGATCCTGCTGCTGGACGAGCACACCGCCGCGCTCGACCCCCGCACCGCGGATTTCGTGCTGCAGCTGACCTGTCGGATCATCGAGGAACAGAAGCTGACGGCGCTGATGGTCACCCATTCGATGCGCCATGCCCTCGACCACGGCACCCGCACGGTGATGCTGCATGAGGGCCAGGTGGCCTTCGACGTCGCCGGCGACGCGCGCAAGGGGCTGGACGTCCCCGACCTGCTGAAGTTGTTCAGCAAGGTCCGCGGCGAGCAGCTGGATGACGACAGCCTGCTGCTGGCCTGAGCGGCCTCCGAAGCCGGCTACTTGCCCTCGGCGTCCAGCGGCCGGCCCCAGAGCAGGCGGCGGATCAGCGGCAGGAGCGCGGCGATGCCGAGCCCCAGCCCCGGCCACTGCACCCAGAGGTCGCGGGGATTGGTCATCAGGTTGATGACCAGCAGCACGGCGACCACGACCAGCGCGCCCAGGAGGCGGCGGCGCAGCTGGTCGAAGACCCCATGCCCGGATCTCGGTACCGGGGCAGGCGCCATCGCCTCCACGCGATGGGCGTCCGGCCCGACGCGCAGGGCATAGACCCGCACCGGGTCGGCCATGTTCTTCATCGCCTGGGGGCCGAGATCGGCAAAGCCGATCTCGATCCGGCCGCGCACCTGGTCGTAGACGGCGCCGGAGAGGCAGATGCCGCCGGGCTGGGCCAGCGCCTGCAGCCGGGCCGCGACATTGACGCCGTCGCCCAACAGGTCGCCGCCATTGACCACCACATCGCCCAGATTGACGCCGATGCGCAGCCGCATGCGGTCGTCCTCGGGCTGGTCCGAGGCCCAGACGCCGAGCCGGTCCTGGGCCGAGATCGCGGCCTGCACCGCGGCCAGCGCGCTGGGGAACTCCGCCAGCAGCCCGTCGCCGGCGAGATTGAAGACGCGCCCGCCCTGCCCCTCCGTCACCGTCCGCAGGATGTCGCGGGCCTGGTCCAACCGCGCCAGCGTGCCGGTCTCGTCACGCCCGACCAGCCGCGAATAGCCGACGACATCGGCGCAGAGGATGGCGGTCAGGCGGCGTTCCGGCTGGGACATGGGTCTCTCGCGGCGAGTCAGGGGCGGATCATACAGCACCACGGGCCACGCCGCGAGCCCTCCATGAACATTTCATGAACATAAACCTATGCCGAGAACCTGCCGAGCCGTCACGAATTCTGTAATCGTCACTCCACAAATCGCTTGACCGACGGCACGGCCCTTGACAGAAATTCTGTATCAAAGATTACAAAACAGGACTCACCGATGGATCTCCAGGCGGATATCCGCAGTATCGCAACCCGCACCGGCAAGGTGGCGATCCCGGCCGGGCTGCAGGCCGATGTCGACCAGTTCCACTACGCGCCGGCGCGCCGGGCCGGGGACTTCGTCTTCCTGTCGGGGATCGTCGCCTGCAGCCGGCAGCCGCACCCCCTGGACGCGGAGGGCTTTCGCACGGAGCTGCGCCGCGTCTTCCGGCAGATCGAAGAACTGCTGCATGCCTGCGACGCGCGGCTCGAGGACGTGGTGGAGCTGCAGATGTTCCATGTGCTCGGCAGCGACCGGCTGGCCTTGGACAAGGCCGGACAGCTGGCGGCGATCGCGGCGGTGCGGGACGAGTTCTTCCCGGCCCCTTATCCCGCCGCGGTTGAGCTGGCGGTGGCGGAGCTGAACCCGGAGGGCGGGCTGGTCGAGATCAGGGCGACCGCCTTCGCGCCGCTGACGGCACAAAGCGGCCTTTAGAGCAGGATGAATCGAGATCCGGTCACAGCGGGATCCGGCAGGATGCCGAACGTCTTTCGCGTTGCCTCTCCCGCAAGCGGGAGAGGCAACGCGTCAGCGCCTTATTGCGACCGGGCGAGCTGACGCAATCTCATCCTGCTCTAACGGTCAGCCGGTCTCGCCCTGCCGCCACAGCCAGGCGGCGCCGCGGACGCCGCTGCTGTCGCCGTGCTTCGCCTTCAGGATCGGCGTGGCGCATTCCCGGCCGAACACGATCGGCGGCAGGCGCTTCGGCACTTCGTCATAGAGGCGGGCGACATTCGACATGCCGCCGCCCAGCACGATGGCGTCGGGGTCGAGCAGGTTGATGACGTGCGCCAGGCCGCGGGTCAGCCGGCTGATGTAGCGCTCCACCGTGGCCGCGGAGTCCGGGTCGCCGGCCTCGGCCCGCTTCACCACCTCATGGGTAGAGATCTCCTGGCCGGTCACCCGGATATGGTCCTTGCCGAAGCCGGTGCCGGAGATCCAGGTCTCCAGGCAGCCCTGCTTGCCGCAATAGCAGTCCGGGCCCGGCAGCTCGTCCGGCGTGGCCCAGGGCAGCTGGTTATGGCCCCATTCGCCGCCCAGGCCGTTGCCGCCGCGATGGGCGCGGCCGTTGACGGCGATGCCGGCGCCGGTACCGGTGCCGATGATGACGGCGAAGACCACGCCCTTGCCGGCCGCGGCGCCGTCGGTCGCCTCGGACACCGCCAGGCAGTTGGCGTCGTTCTCGCAGCGTACCTCGCGGCCCATGGCGGCGCTGAGATCCTTGTCGAAGGGCTTGCCGATCAGCCAGGTGGAGTTGGCGTTCTTGACCAAGCCGGTCTGCGGCGACAGCACGCCGGGCATGCCGACGCCGACCGTGCCGCGCTCGCCAACGGCGGACTCGACCGCGCCGACGAGGTCGCGGATCGCCTGGACCGTGCCTTCATAGTGGCGCGGCGTCGGGATGCGCTGGCGATGCAGCTCCGTCCCGGCATCGTCCAAGGCGATCGCCTCGATCTTCGTGCCCCCGAGATCGATGCCGATCCGCATAGCCGCCTCCGCCCGTCTTCAGGCCCCCGAGGGCCGTCCAGTCACGAAAAAAGTCCCGCACGCCAGGCTGCAGGACCCATACAGGCCTCATGCGTGCCCGCGGCTACTTCGCCGCGAGCACCATGATCATCTGCCGGCCTTCCATCTTCGGCATCTGCTCGACCTTCGACAGGTCCTGCAGCTCGTCCCGAACCTTGACCAGCACGTTCATGCCGATTTCCTGGTGCGCCAGCTCGCGCCCGCGGAAGCGCATGGTCACCTTGACCTTGTCGCCCTCCTCGAGAAAGCGCCGCGCGCTGCGCATCTTCACGTTATAGTCATTGTCGTCGATGTTCGGCCGGAGCTTGATCTCCTTGACATCGATGACCTTTTGACGCTTTCGCGCCTCGTTCTTCTTCTTCTGCGCTTCGAATTTGAACTTGCCGTAATCGAGAATCTTGCAGACCGGCGGCACGGCGTTCGGCGAGATCTCGACCAGGTCGAGCCCGGCCTGTTCGGCAGCCCACAGCGCCTCGCGCAGCGGCACGACCCCGATCATCTCGCCATCCGCACCGACCAGCCGGACCTGTGCCGTATCGATCTCGCGGTTCACCCTCGGCCCGTCGCGGGTCGGCAGGGCATTTGCAGGTAGTCTAGCTATGGATAGCCTCCGTTAATTGCTGCGACCCCGTCTGCACCTCCCCCTTCGCGGATGTCAACGGTGATCGCGCCTCTTCCACAAGTTTATGAAGCGCCTCGCCAAGGGCAAGGACTTCCTGCGCCTCGCCGCCCAGCCGGCGCAGGGCGACGCTGCGACTCTCGGCCTCGCGCTTCCCGACCACGAGCATGAGCGGCACCTTGGTCAGGCTGTGCTCGCGCACCTTGTAGTTGATCTTCTCGTTGCGCAGGTCGATCTCGGCCCGGATCCCGGCCTGCCGCAGGGCGGCGTACACCTCCTGCGCGTAGCCGTCGGCCTCGCTGGTGATGGTCGTGACCACCGCCTGCACCGGCGCCAGCCACAGCGGCAGCTTGCCGGCATAGTTCTCGATCAGGATGGCGATGAAGCGCTCCAGCGACCCGAGGATCGCCCGGTGCAGCATCACCGGCCGGTGCTTGGCCCCGTCCTCGCCGACATAGGTGGCGTCCAGCCGCTCCGGCAGCACGGAGTCGAACTGCAGCGTGCCGCACTGCCAGGTCCGGCCGATCGCGTCGGTCAGGTGGAACTCGATCTTCGGGCCGTAGAAGGCGCCTTCGCCCGGCAGCTCCTCGAACTCCAGCGCGGCCGCGATCAGCGCGTCGCGCAGCGCCTGCTCGGCGATGTCCCACTGCTGGTCCGACCCGGCGCGCACGTCGGGGCGCAGCGCCAGCTTCACCGCCACGTCCGGGAAGCCGAGATCGCGATAGACCTCGTATTGCAGGGCGATGTAGCGCGCCGCCTCCGACACCGACTGCTCCTCGGTGCAGAAGATATGGGCGTCGTCCTGGGTGAAGGCGCGCACCCGCATCAGCCCGTGCAGCGCGCCAGACGGCTCGTTGCGGTGGCAGCTGCCGAACTCCGCCATGCGGATCGGCAGGTCGCGGTAGCTGACGATGCCCTGGTTGAAGATCTGCACATGGCAGGGACAGTTCATCGGCTTGATGCCGGCCAGGCGCTCGGGCGAGCCGTCCTCCTTCTGGCCGATCGCTACCTTGAACATGTTGTCGCCATACATGTCCCAGTGGCCGGACGCCTTGAACAGGCTGGAATCGACCAGCTGCGGCGTCTTCACCTCGACATAGTCGGCGCGGGCCAGCTTCTCGCGGATGTAGTTCTCCAGCGTCCGGTACAGGGTCCAGCCCTTCGGATGCCAGAACACGCTGCCGGCCGCCTCCTCCTGCAGATGGAACAGGTCCATCTCGCGGCCCAGCTTGCGGTGGTCGCGGCGCTCCGCCTCCGCCAGCTGGTGCAGATAGGCGTCCAGCTCCTTCTGGTCGCGCCAGGCGGTGCCGTAGATCCGCTGCAGCATGGCGTTGCGGTGGTCGCCGCGCCAGTAGGCACCGGCCACCTTCATCAGCTTGAAGCCCTGCCCCACCCCGCCGGTCGTCGGCATGTGCGGGCCGCGGCACAAATCCAGCCAGTCGCCCTGGCGGTAGACCGAGATGGTCTCGCTCTCCGGCAGGTCCTGGATGATCTCGGCCTTGTACTTCTCGCCCTTGGCCTTGAAGAACTCGATCGCCTCGGTCCGGTCCCACTCCTCGCGGGTGAAGGCGGCGTTGCGAGCGATGATCTGGCGCATCTTCGCCTCGATCTTCTCCAGATCGTCGGGCGTGAACGGCTCGTCGCGGGCGAAGTCGTAGTAGAAGCCGTTCTCGATCGCCGGGCCGATCGTGACCTGGGTGCCGGGATACAGCTCCTGCACCGCCTCGGCCATGACATGCGCGGCGTCGTGCCGGATCAGCTCCAGCGCCTCGGGCGAGCTGCGGGTGACGATGCCGACCTTGGCATCGCGGTCGACCACGGTCGACAGGTCCTTGAGCTTGCCGTCGACGGTCATGGCGATCGCCGCCTTGGCCAGGCTCTTGGAGATGTCGCCGGCGATGTCGGCGCCCGTCATCGGGCGGTCGAAGCGGCGGACCGCGCCGTCGGGCAGGGTGATGGCGATGCCGCCAGGGCTCGACACCTCGGCCATGTTTCTATCCACGTTCAGTCGTCCGGAGAGGGCGAGGCACTGTAAGGGGCAGGGATAGCCTGTCAAGCGGCCCGGGCAACGGCGCTCTCATGCCGCCTGCGACGGCGGCGACGCCTGGCGCATCACCCGCGGCGGCTTGATCGGCCGCTTCGGCGTCAGGCGCCAGCGCTTGTGCAGCCACAGCCACTGCTCGGGCCGGGCGCGGATCCAGGCCTCGACCACGCGGTTCAGCCGGATCACCCCCTCCTCCACATCGGCCTTGCGGTCGCCGGTGCGGGGGATGTCGAGCGGCGGGTCGATCACCGCGCGATAGCGGGCGCCGCGGGTGCGCTCGACCCGCATCGGCAGCAGCGCGCAGTTGAAGTGGTAGGCCATCTCGACCGCGGCCGGCGAGGTCAGCGCGTCCTGGCCGATGAACGGCACCTTCAAGCCGCCGGTATAGCGCTGGTCGACCATCACGCCCAGCACGCCGCCATTGCGCAGCAGGCCGAGGGCGCGGCGGGCGTCGTTGCCGGCCATCCGCTTTTCCAGGAGGCCGGTGCCCAGCGACAGGCGCACGCCGCGGACCAGGCGGTCGACCAGACGGTTGTTCAGCGGCCGCACGAAGATGGTCAGCGGCGCGCCATGGCGGGTGGCGACGATCGGGCCGGCCTCCCAGTTGCCGAAATGGGCCAGCGCCATGATCACCGGCCGGCCGTCGGCCCGCGCCGCCTCGTAGTTCTCGATCCCGTCGACGGTGATCCGGTCGGCCCGGCGCGTCTCCCGCCGGGCGAGCGACCGCAGATGCGGATACTCGCCGAGCACCCGGCCGAGATTGTCCCACATCCCGGTGAGGATCCTGCGCCGTTCCTTCGCCGTCAGCTCCGGCATCACCAACTGCAGGTTGCGATCGCCGTGCCGGGTGGCGCCGATGCGCATGCCGATGGTGCGCGCCACCCAGGACCCGATGTCCGAGGCGATGTCGATCGGCACGCAGCGCAGCACGCCGTAGGCGGTGTAGGCCAGCGCCGCCTGCAGCGGATGCACGACATAGCTCCGCACCAGGCGCGGCCATGCCTTCCGCAGTTGTTTCAGTCTGTCGCGCAGTCCGCTCATCAGCAGGAAATCGGGGAATCGGGAATTGCTCTACGCGGAAATTGGGAATGTTGCCGGACAAAGGCAAGTTCAAGGCAGACCCGAGGATCAGCCATGCGCGGGAGGCCGGCCCGCCGGGCGCGGCGGCAGGTCGCTTGAGCCGGACCGGACCTGCATGCTAACTCGGCTGACAAGCAACGGAAATACGCTCCCGATGGTCAACGTCATCTGCGCCAAATGGGGCCCGAAATACGGCCCCGAATACGTCAACCGGCTGAAGGCGATGGTCAGCCGCAACCTGGCGCGGCCGCACCGCTTTGTCTGCTTCACCGACGACCCGACCGGCCTCGACCCCGATGTCGAGCATTTCCCGATGCCGGTGCTGCCGGTGCCGGAGCCGCACTGCAACCTGCCCTGGCGCAAGGTGACGCTGTTCGGCCAGCCGCTCGGCGACCTCGAGGGGCCGACGCTGTTCCTCGACCTCGACATCGTCATCGTCGACAGCCTGGACCCGTTCTTCGACCATCCCGGCCGGTTCTGCGTGATCCACAACTGGACCCACCCGGACCGCCGCGTCGGCAACACCTCGGTGTACCGCTTCGACATCGGGGCGCATCAAGACGTGCTGGACAACCTGGTCGCCAACCACCGCCAGATCTTCGCCCGGTACCGCAACTCGCAGACCTATGTCTCCGACCATATCGGCGAGATCACCTGGTGGCCCGAGGCCTGGTGCGTGAGCTTCAAGAAGCACTGCATGCCCGGCGGTCCCCTCGGCCTGTTCAACTGGTTCATGACCCCGCGCCGGCCGGAGGGATCCCGCATCGTGGTGTTCCACGGCGATCCGAAGCCCGAATACGCGATCAGCGGACACTGGCCCGGGCGCTGGTCGAAGCATGTGCGGCCCACCCCCTGGGTCGCCGAGCATTGGGGCTGAGAGACCATTTGGAACCGGGCCGGCGCGGCCGTCTGATCGCGGCTTCTCCGCTTCCGGTGCTCACGGACATCATGTCCGCTGCGCGCCGGTTCTCGAAGCCACCACCAGCCGACTCACGCCACCCCGTTTCCAAACGGTCTCTCGGACCGCTCCGGTGCGCGCGGCGATGACCGACCCGATCTCCGCGATCCGCTGCTGGATCGTCAGCGAAAGCAAGGCCGGCACCATCGCCCAGTGCCGCGGCGTGGCCGAGAAGCTGGGCGTCTCGGCCGAGACGCGCCTGGTGCAGCGGCCGGACCCGGCCAGGCGCGGCCTGGCGCGGCGCCTGAACCGCCGCTGGACCCATATCCGCAATGTCCATCTGAACCGGATCCGGCCGCCCTGGCCGGAGCTCGCGATCTCCTGCGGCCGGCAGGCGGAGCCGGCGGTGATGGCCGCGACGCGCCGCTCCGGCGGGTCGATCTTCACGGTGCATCTTCAGGTCCCGACCGTCGGCTTCCACCGGTTCGACCTGTGCTTCGTCGGCCGGCACGACTGGCGGCCGGAGTTCGACGGCCGCGACGATGTCCTGCCGATGGTGGGCGCGCCGCATCGCGTCGACACGGCGACGGTGGCCAGCCATCGCGCCGCGGCGGAGCAGCGCTTCGGCACTCTGCCCGGCCGCCGCGCGGCGGTGATGATCGGCGGGCCGAATCCCGGTTACGGCTATTCGTCGGAGCGCATCGACGCGATCATCGCCCAGCTCCGCGGGCTGCAGGCGGAGGGGTGGAGCCTGCTGGTCACGACCTCGCGCCGCTCCGACCCCGCCGTGCTGCCGCGGCTGCAGCAGGCGCTGGCCGGCGACCGCGGCTTCGTCTGGGACCGGACCGGGGAGAGCCCCTATTTCCAGTACCTGGCGATCGCCGATGCCGTGCTGGTGACGGTGGATTCGATCACCATGACCTGCGAGGCGGCCTCGACCGGTCTGCCGGTGTTCTCGATCCCCCTGGACGAGAAACCAGGCCCCTATCTCGACAAGTTCCATCGCTTCCATCGGGACATGCAGGAGACGCTCGCCGTCACCCGGCCCTTCGCCGGCACGATCGAGCCCTATGCCTACACGCCGCTGGACGAGGCCGGCCGCATCGCCGGGATCATTCGCGACCGACTGGCCGCCCGGACGCGGCGTCCCTGATCAGCCCCTCCAGCGGGCCACACGGCGGCGCCAGCGCCGGCGCGCATGATCCAGCTGCTCGCGCAGCATGCCGCGCGGCGTCACCGCCGCCGGCAGGGTGAAGGGCTCGGCGATCGCCACCGGCACCCGGTCGTGCGGCAGGTCGAGCAGCCGGGCGAAGGGCTCGCCGGTTGCGATCTCCTCCGCCGTCCACTGGCACCAGGCCAGGCGTTCGAACACCGGTTCGCGCTCCGGATAGGCCGGCCGGTCGACATCGGTGCCGCGCCGGCACAGCTCGTGGCAGATCAGGGTCGGGCCGCAATAGAAGGCCGGCACGCCGGCGATCAGCCCCTTGATCGCGGCGGTGCTGGTCCAGGTCACGGTGCACCAGGCGCCGCGCAGCTGGTCCGCCAGCGGCACCGTCGTCTTGCGCGTCCGCCGCAGCACCGGGCGCCGGGTCGGCAGCGTCAGGCTGTAGTCCCAGCCTTCCGGCATGCGCCGGAAATCCTGCTCCGCCCCCTTCAGCTTCTGGCCGATGACCAGGACATGGTCGCCCCCGCGATTCCAGTCCTGCATCGGCACGTCCCAGCCGCGCCATCGCTCCGGGCCGCCGGCGGGGAACCGCCCCTCGCCGTTCCAGCCGTCCAGCGCCACCTGGAAGAAGCGCCACGGGCCGATCGGCGACAGCCAGCCATTCTCCATCACGATCGCCCGGCCGCCGGCCGCCTTGATCGTGCGCAGCGCCGCCAGGCGGTCGGTGCCCAGGAAGGGCGACCAGCAGATCAGCACGTCGTCCGGCCCGGCGTCGCGGTCGGGCATGCCGATCGTGACCGGGCCGAGCCGCCGCGCGCCGGCCGCCACCTCCTCATAGGGCTTGACGTTGATCTGCCTGGGAGACGGCGGATCGCCAAGGACGATGAAGATGCGCATACGGCCGCCCCCCGGTTCAGGACATGCCGAGCCGCCGGCGGACCGGATGGCCCCCGGGCAGGCGGAGGGCGAGGTCGCGGACCCTGCCGAGCAGCGTGAAGTGCGGACGGACCGCCTCGGGCTCCGGCAGCGTCACCGGAGTGCCGTCATGCGGCAGGTCCAGCAGCCTCGCCAGCGGTTCGCCCGTTGCGATCTCGGCGGCGCTCCACTGGCACCACGCCAGGCGCTCGAACACCGGCTGGCGGTCGGGGTAGATCGGCGCCTCGACATCCAGGCCGGGCTTGGACAGCTCCGGGCACAGCGTGTTCGGGCCGCAATGGAAGGCCGGGATGCCGGCGACGAGCCCCTTGATCGCTGCCGTGCTGGTCCAGGTCACGGTGCACCAGGCGCCGCGCAGATCGTCCTCCAGCGGGCGCGCCGCCCCCGGCATGCGGCGCAGCACCGGCCGCCGGGTCGGCAGCCGCAGGCTCTGCGCCCATCCCGGCGGCATGCGCCGGGCATCGCCGATCGACTGCGCCTTCTGCCCCAACACCAGGACATGCTCACCCTGCCGCTGCCAGTCCTGCAGCGGCACACCCCAGGACGCCCAGCGCGACGGCCCGCCCTCGGGGAAGCGGCCGGTGCCGTTCCAGCCGTCGAGTGCGAACTGGAAGTGGCGGACGCCGCCCGGCGGCGACAGCCAGCCATTCTCCAGGATCACCGCCCGCCCGCCGGCCGCCCGCACGTCGCGATACGCCGCCCAGCGCTTGGACAGCCGGAAGGGCGACCAGGTGACCAGGACATCTCCGGGTTCGAACCGCTCCGGACGCTCGGTCGCGGTCGGCCCGAAGCGCTCGCAGGCGGCGATGCACTCACGCCACGGCTTGCGGTCGCCCTGTGGCAGATAGACGAAGAAGCGAGGCGTCACGCCGACTTTACCGGATTGTCATCTTGGCTGTCGGTATCCGACAACTCGCCCGCCGGGGCAAGCCCGGCGGCGCTCAGGTGCCCGGTCCGGACATGGGGCGGCGGCGGAGCCCGACACCGGTGCGCTCGATCGCGGCCATGACCAGGGCCCGATGGATCTCGCTGTATTGCGGCCGGCGCGATGGGATCACATGATCCTCGGAATCACCGACATCCGACCGCGGCATGCAGACCGGCGTCCCGTCCACCGGGATCAGCCCGGCCTGGCGGGCCACGTCGGCGATGGCGGCGGCATAGCCCCGGGATTCCCTGCATTGCGGATTCAGATAGGGACCGCTGGCATAGAGGCAGGTCAGGGACTGATCGCGGCAGAAATCGCCGATGCGGCGCAGCGATGCGGCGGCGTCCCGGCGCACCGCGCCGGGCTCGTAGGTTCGCGGATAGAGCGGTCCGCCGAAGCGGGCCGGATTCTGCGGCACGTAGTCGATCCGGGCGATGGCAGGGTCGATCGGCTCCCCCGTCACCGCGGCCTGCAGCATGCCGGCCGGGATGTCCCAGGTGGCGAGCGAGGACAGCATCTCCCGCGGCGGCACGTCGGCGAGGTCGCCCAGAGTCTCCGCCGTGTACAGCGCCCCGGGCCAGGACGGCTTGCGGCGCATCATGTCCAGCGTCTGCATCACCACGACGACGCGCGGCCGGGTCTCGCGCACCGCGCGCCGCAGCATGTTCAGCGTGCCCTCGAAGCCATAGGTGCCGACCAGCGGCACCGACACCACCGAGAGGCCGAGCCGGCGGCTCCAGTCGCGGGCGTCGATGGAGTTGCCGAGCGAGCTGTCGCCGACCAGCAGGATGTCGACCTTGGGCGTGTCGTCGATCTTCTCGATCTGGTAGCGCAGCAGCTCGGATTCCCGCCATTCCGAGAGGCCGTGCCGCATGCCCCACAGCGACAGCGCGCAGATCGCGGCCACCAGCGCCACGGCGGCCGCGGCGCCGGTCAGCAGGTAGCGTCGGGCGTCAGAAGCGGAAATAGATGAATTCGGAGACATCGTTCAGCTTGAGGATGCAGGCGGCGAGCAGAAGTCCGATGGCGACCGCGGCGAGGGGATGCGGCCGCCAGGCCGCGCCCAGGCGGCCAAACGCCGGCGGCTCGATCCCGTCGGCATAGCCGCGGGTCGGCAGGCCGACGCCGTAGCGCCGGAACAGCGTCTGGACATTGGGCAGGCTGAGGCACGCCAGCAGCCCGGCAGCCCCGGCGCCCAGCGACAGCCAGACATTCCAGGCAATGCCCGGATGCAGCGCGCCGAGGATCAGCTCCAGCGTCGCCGACGGTGCATAGTCCAGCGCCGGCATGTGCAGCTCCCCGGCGAGGCCGAACAGGCCGGCATAGACCCGGCCGGCGGTGGCGATGTCGGCGGCGCGGAACGGCACCCAGGCCAGGATCACCGTCGCCATGGTGAGGAGCCAGGCCAGGGCGGCCGGCAACGGCAGGTGGAACCGGCTGGACCGCCAGGCCTGGCAGGCCACGATCAGCACCCCGTGCAGCGCCCCCCACAGGATGAAGGTGAAGCCGGCTCCGTGCCAGATGCCGCCCAGCAGCATGGTGGTGAAGACGTTGAGATAGCGCCGCGCCGGTCCGTGCCGGTTGCCGCCGAGCGGGATGTAGAGATAGTCGCGCAGGAAGCGCGACAGGGTGATGTGCCAGCGCCGCCAGAACTCGACGATCGACAGCGACCGGTAGGGCGAGGCGAAGTTGATCGGCATCTGGATGCCGAACATCCGGCCGAGGCCGATCGCCATGTCGGAATAGGCCGAGAAGTCGAAATAGATCTGCAGCGCATAGGCCACCGCCGCCGCCCAGGCGTCGAACAGCCCGGGCTGCGCCCCCTGCGCCGCGGCGTTGAACACCGGCGAGGCGACCAGCGCGAAGCTGTCGGCGACCAGCACCTTCTTGGCCAGGCCGATGGTGAAGATCGACAGGCCGAGGGCGAGATCGCCGATCCGGGCCGTCCTGGCCCCGCTGGCGAATTGCGGGATCAGCTCGCGGTGATGGACGATCGGCCCGGCGATCAGATGCGGGAAGAAGACGACGAACAGCGCGTAGCGCGGCAGCGGCCAGGGCTCCCCCTCCCCGCGGGCCACGTCGACCAGATAGGCGATCTGCTGGAAGGTGTAGAAGGAGATGCCGATCGGCAGGGCGATATGGATCGCCATCGCCGGCCAGCCCAGCGTGTCCGCCGCCGTCTGGGTGACGAAGCCGGTGTATTTGAACACGAACAGGAACAGCAGGTTGCCGGCCACCGCCAGCCGCATCCAGCGCCGGCCGAGCGGCGTCAGGCGGTGGCGATGGATCACCCCGGCGAGATGGTGGTTGAGCACGATCGCCGCGACCAGCAGCAGCAGCTCGAACCGCGCCGAGGCCCCGTAGAACACCAGCGAGGCGGCCAGCAGGGCGGCGATGGCCCAGGAAACCCCGGCAAACCGACGCGCCACCGTCCACAGCGCATAGGTCAGCGGCAGGAAGAGAAGAATGAAGATGTATGAATTGAACAACATGGACGGCAGGAAACCTCGAAGGGCCTGGCTCATCCAATGCTCGGCGAGACGGGCGGCCTGATAACGCGCAGCTGGAATGATTGATCCGCCGGGACCGGCGGATTCGCAAGCCCCTATCCGATCAGGCGCTGTGCCAGCCTGGCCAGCGGCTTGCGGCCGGCCACGGCGGCCCGCACCCGCCCGGCCATGGTCCAGGCCGACGGCACCGGATCCGGGTCCAGCAGCAGCTCGGGCCGGCCGTCATGCGGCAGCGACAGCAGCCGCGCGAAAGGCTCGCCGGACCGGATCTCCTCCTCGGTCCATTGCATCCAGGCATAGCGCTGGAACACCGGCTCGCGGTCCGGATAGATCGGGTTGTCGACGTCGAGGCCGCGCCGCATCAGCTCGCCGCAATTGATGTGCGGCCCGCAATAGAAGGCCGGAACCCCGCGGATCAGCGACTTGATCGCGACCGTGCTTGTCCAGGTCAGGGTCGCGAAGGCTTCGTCGAGCTGGCGCTCCAGCGGCGCCTCGGTGAAGCGCGTCCGCCGTACCACCCTGCGGCCGGTCTGCGGCGCGACGCTCTGCGCCCAGCCCGGCGGCATGGCGCGGGGATCGAGATTGATCCCCTTCGGCCGCTGCTCCACCACCAGGATGGTCTCGCCGCTGCGGCGCCAGTCGCGCAGCGGCACGTTCCACGACTCCCATCGGCTGTCGTCGCCGGCCGGGAAGTCGCCGGTGCCATTCCAGCCATGCAGCGCCAGCTGGAAGTATTTCCGCCCCTGGATCGGCGACAGCCAGCCATTCTCGCCGATGATGGCCCGCCCGCCCACCGCTCGGATCTGGCGGTAGATGTCGCTGCGGAAGGTGCCGCGAAACGGCGCCCACAGGATGGCGACATCGTCCGGCTCGAACCGGGTCGGCGTGCTCATATGGACGGTGCCGAGGCGTGCCGCGCCCTCGGCGAGCGCCGCCCCGGGCTTGCCGATCGAGACACCCCAGAAGACGAAGATCCTAGCCATCTCTAACCATTCGTGCCGTCGCCGCGGGCCTCGGCATAGATGGCGTGACTCTGATCGAGGTTCAGCGCGTAGGTCGCCTCGAGCGCCGAGGTCGCGCGGGAGAAGACGACTCCCTCCTTCAGCGCCCCCTTCGCCGACCAGATGAAACTGTCATCGCCGAACGCGACATCGACGACCCCGGCCGGCATGTGCTGCCACCGGATCCGCCGCTTCAGCCGACGGCGGATGACGTAGAGATAGTAGATCACCGGCTGGTCGACATGGTCGGTGGGCCGCATGTGCAGCGCCCGCCAGATGGCGTTCGCCAGCTTCTCACAGAAGCCAAGCGCCGCCTTGGAATGGCTGACGCCGACAGCGCCGGCCATCACCCGTCGCCAGACCCTGCGCTCGCCGAGCCGGAAGTGCAGTGTCACATCGGCGCGCTCGATCATCCTGAACACCTCGTCCAGCGGCCGGCGGACGATGCCGTCGATGTCGACACAGAGGATCGGGGCCTTGCAGGCCAGCAGCAGGTGATGCAGGACCAGGAACCGTGCTGCCGAGAAATAGACCGGCCCGGGCAGGGAAAGCCGGCGATACGACTCATCCTCCCAGGTGAAGGACAATCTCACATGATCCAGGGACCGGCGCATGCGGTCGATGTGATCGAGCGTCTCCTGGCAGGGCCCGTACAGATGGATGTGGATGTGGAGCGGTTCGGCCAGCTTCTCGGCGGACAGCAGGAAGCTCGAGGCGAATTTCCTGTAGTAGCCGTCGTCACAACCGCAGAACAGAACTCCCGGAGTTCCCATGTCCGGCGTATTGCCACGGATGCTCAGGCGATAATTCTTGACGGCGGATTTCGCGCGGGTGTCAGCCAAATTCTCCAGAAGAACAGAGCAGGACAACCGTCTCAAGAACCATCGGGACAATCTCTTGAGTGAATGACCGCTCATGACGTCTTGCCCGGACCCCAATTTCTTTGACGCAGCTCGGCGATCGTCTGTCACCTCCTGCTGCTGGTGCACCACTCACCGGCAGGCTAGCGGCATGAGAAATACCACACTGTGCCCGGTATCACATCCGCTTTGCGGCTCCCGGCCTTTCAGGGGCCGGACCACCCAGATGTGGCGGAACAGCAGGGCAATATCATGGCACAGCCGCGGCTCCGCAGGGCATGATCGCGGCAGCCTGCGGATCCGGGATCAGCCGGATTCGTGCCAGTACGCCTCCCGCCGCTCCAGCACCAGATCGGCCACCCGGCTGCGGCCTTCCTCCTTCCGTCCGCCCTTGAGGTGATCCATGAATCTCCCGAGACGGGAGTTGATCAGGACATGCGGCACCTTGAGGCCGAGCCCGCCGGCGATGTCGTAGGATCGATGGCCCCGGCGCTCCGTCTGCTTGCGGACGATGTCGAACAGGTAGGAATCGTGGAACTCGTATTCGCGGAACATCTCGTCGCGGGTGTAGAGCCGCTCGAACTCCGCCAGCATTCCCCGCGTCGCCGGATGCTTCAGATTGTAGGCGACGAAGCCGCACTCCGAATGAATCCGGCGGCGCAGATAGCCGACGAAACAGTCGGCCGGGACGAACCCCTCGATCTCCTCCCAGCCGACATCGGCGAAGAAGCGGGTATCGGCGTCGATCCAGATCAGAACGTCGGCATCTGTCGTCGCCGCGGCGTGGAAGATGGCGAAGCTCTTATGCGCGAATCGCACCGCGTTCCAGCGATAGCCTTCGCCCCAGCGCTTCTCGCCGAGCTTGAAGCGCATCTTCGCCAGGTCGTAGCTCAGCCGGAAGCGCGGACGCCGCGTCAGCCCATGGGCCAGCGGATTGTCGGCGTGGCGGCGCTTGAACGCCGCCAGCTCGGGCGAGCTGTCGATCAGATCGCGGGCGACGATCCGGCCCTCGGGAAGCCGGGGCTCGAAGCCTTCGCAATACAGCAGAAGCGGCACCTCCGCCGGCCAATGTCGATCGAAGCTCTCGACCATGCGCCGCCCATAGGCTTCATATCCTGCGGCGCTGCAGGTCGTGACCACGGCGAACCGACGCGCGGGTCCGGCTGGACGAAAATCCATGCTTTTGTTCTGAACCTCTCCCCGACCGAGGTGGAGCATAGCGGGTTCATGGGGCGTCAGCGATTCCAATCTTCCGGCCGGTTTCTTCCGGCATCAAGTCGAGACGGGTGACAATTCAGTATAGCCGCCGTCATCGCAGCCGGCGGCCCGCGCCGCATCGCCAAGAACGTCGTCCTACCGCCGTGGCAGCGCCCCGTCACGCGACGGCCGCGGCGTTTCCAGCACCGCCGCATAGTCCGCCCGCTCCAGCCCCATCACGGCACCACCGCGGCCGACATTGCGCAGGATCCGGCCATCCGCCTCGAAGGCCTGGCGCAGCACGCCGAACTCCCGCGCATAGATCTCGTCCTCGGGGCGGGCATATTGATTCGTTTCGGTCTGCCCGGCCGCGTAGAAATAGGTGGTGTCCTGGGAATAATCGAGATCGACGCCGAGGATATAGGCCTCGGCGAACCCCATGTAGAAGGCGATCTGGGCGGCGAACAGGATCACCGTCGAATCATTGCCCAATCCCTGCCAGGGATGGTGCCGGAAGCCCTGCTTGCGCAGCCCGCCGCGGTAGCTGGGGAACGTCACCACCCGTTCAGCGGGCGGGCGGAACTCCGGCTTCGCGGCGATGGTGTCGCGCACCAGATAGGCCCCGACCGGCAGGGTCGAAACATCGGCCTTGATCCGGTCCCAGCCGCGTAGGTCGCTGAGCACATAATAGGGGATCGGCGCCGGCAGCCCGTGCTCGAGCGCCTTGTAGCCCTTCTTGACCACGAAGAACTGCTCGCCGGCCAGCTTCGACAGGTCGAAATCGAGCAGCGACGGCGCGTTGCCGAGCAGGAAGCAGCGCTCGCCGCGATGGCGGTCCTTCAGCGCCATGATCCGGCGCGTGCGGCCCGGCGCGGCCAAAGCCCCGGCCAGGGCATAGCTCTTGGCAAGCAGCGGCAGCATCCCGGATCCCCTAGCCCGCCGGCGTGCCCAGCAGTTCCCGGTACACCACCAGGGTCGAGCCGGTCATCGCCTCCTTGGTGTAATGCGCCGCGACCGTGGCGATCGCGCGCTCCGCCATCCATTCCCGCGCCTCGGGCGTCAGCGACAGCGCCCGGTCGATGGCGGCGGCCAGCGCGTCGGCATCGCCCGGCGGCACCAGCCAGCCGGTCTCGCCCTCGGCCACCACCTCGGGCGGGGCGCCGATATTGGTCGCGATCACCGGCCGCCCCAGCGCCATCGCCTCCACCACCACCCGACCGAAGCCCTCGGGGTCGGTCGAGGCATGCACCACCACGTCGGACAGCATGTAGGCGGCCGGCATGTCGTCGCAGTGATCGACCAGATGCACCACCCCCGCCAGCCCCTTGGCCGCGATCCGGTCGATCAGCTCCTGCCGGTAGCCGCTGCGGCCCTGGTCGCTGCCGACGATCAGGCAGCACAGATCCTGCCGGCCGAGCCGGGCCAGGGCGTCGATCACCACGGTCTGGCCCTTCCAGCGGGTCAGGCGCCCGGGCATCAGCACCACCGGCCGGTCGTCCGGAACGCGCCAGGCACGGGCCAGCGCGATCATCCGCTCGGCCGAGACCGCCTCGATCGCGAATTGCCGCAGGTCGACGCCGCGCGGGATCGTGCGGACCCGCGCCGGGTCGGCGCCGCAGCCGTCGATGATGTAGCGGGCGACGTAGTCGGAGATGGCGATCACCCGGTCACCGCGCCCCATGATCGAGTTGTACAGCCGCTTGGCCGTGCTGCGCTGGTTGTAGGGCGCGTGCACGGTGGTGACGAACGGAATGCCGGCGCGCCGGCAGGCGGCATGCGCGCTCCAGGCCGGGGCGCGGCTGCGGGCATGCACAAGGTCGATGCCGCGGTCGCGGATCAGGGCCTCGAGCCGGCGCGCATTGCGCCAGATGGTGACCGGGTTCTTGCCGGCGAGCGGCAGGGTGACGTGCTCCGCCCCTGTCCGCGCCAGGTCGCGCAGCATGGCGCCACCGGCCGAGGCGACCAGCGCCTTGCCTCCGGCCGCCTCGATCGCCGCGGCGACATCGACGCAGCCGCGCTCCGCCCCGCCGGTGCCGAGGGCCGGCAGCACCTGCAGGATGGTGCGTCCGCGCAGGTCGACCAGGTCGATCGGCAGCGCGTCGGTCTCGGGCGGAAGATAATGCGTGGTCACGAGCAGCGAGTGTACCGGACGGATCGGGGCGCGCACCCTACATCAGCGGCCGGGTGCGCGCCATCGCCCGGATGGTCAGGCAGGATTGCCCCAGCGCAGCGACATGCAGGACAGCCCGGCATCGAGCTTGCCGGTCTCCGCGACCTGCAGCGGCACCACGCGGTAGCCGAGCCGGTCGAGCGCCTCGGCGGTGCGGGGGAAGGCGGCGCCGACCAGGACGACGTCGTTGACCCGCAGTGCGTTGGCCGCGGCCTCCTCCCCCTCCGGCACGCGCACCACGCGCATGCCGGGGAAGAAGCCGGCCAGGGCCTCCGTCGCCAGCACCGATTCGCTGTCGAGCAGCGAGCAGGCGGTCTTGAAATGCAGCACGCCGGGCGGCGGCGTCACGATCTCCGCCTTGCGGCCCAGCTCGGCCAGCAGCGCCGCCAGCGCCCCGGCGCCGCGGGCATCGGTGCGGGCGGACAGGCCGATCATCACGGCGCGCGGCGTCACCAGCACGTCGCCGCCCTCGGCGAAGCCGGCCTCCATCGCCAGCACCCGCTCGAACCGGGCGACCAGGGCGGGGGCGAGCTCCGCCGCCTCACCCAGCCGCGACGGCGCCCCGGGGCGCAGCAGGATGGCGCCTTCGGGGAAGGGTCAGCGCCGGGTCCTCGAGGAAGACGGAATCGGGGAAAGCCTCGAGCGGCGGCAGCACCTCGACCGCCACGCCCGCCTGCTCCAGCGCCGCGACATAGGCAGCATGCTCGGCCCGGAACCGGGTCATGTCCGGGGCACCCCGGTCGACGGCCCGCAACCCGTCCACCGCGGACCCGGCGGGCTGGCGCGCCAAGGCACGATCGAACCGGAACACCTCGGCCATTCTCGTCTCCGCTTCCCTGCTTTTGCGGCGCCGAGTCTATCGCGCGGCCCGGCCGCCGGCCATGCCGGAAGCGACGCACGCAGCCGCACACAACTCCGCTTGCCGACCCCGACCCTCATCGCTATTGTCGCGCCTCCAGCGGAGGGGTGGCCGAGTGGTTGAAGGCGCTCGCCTGGAAAGCGGGTATACGGTGTTGAGCCGTATCGAGGGTTCGAATCCCTTCCCCTCCGCCATTTGACGGCATCGGTCGTTGATTTTTTCCGGCAGATCCGCAGGTCGCATCTGCCGACGCGCATGGCAAGGCGCACAGCCTCTGGGACCGGTTCCGAAGCGGCGCTGATCTTCTCGCGAAATACGGCCTGAACGTTCTGAAGCGATCCCGGACAGGCGAGATCGCGCGGCCTCGGTCAGCCCGTATGCCGATCAGACGGGCGTAAACGGTCCGTCGGGCGGGACGGTTCGGGAGCCAACAGCGATGATCGATGGTGCCGCAACCCGGCGCCTGGTCGCGCCCGGAATGCGGGGGAAAGGCCACGCGAGGATGGCATAGGGCAAAGGCATCCGCCGATGGCTTCGCATCGCCTCGCCGCAGCATGGCAGAAGAGACGGCCAGGAGGCCGCGACAGCCTCCTGGCCAGAGGATGCTACAGCACGAAGTCGCTCGCGGAGAGCGCGTGAACGCCGGAGAGGCGGATCTGCATGTCGGCCGCGCCGTCCCCGTTGACGTCGACGAAGATGCCGGTCTGGAAGCCGGCGGTGACGGCCCGGACCTGGCCCGCGACGTGGCTGAAAGCCTCCGAGCCGATGAAGGTTCCGCCGCTGACGATCGCCGACAGGTCGATGTGATCACCCGTCGCGAAATCGGTGATCAGATCGGCCTTGGCATAGCCGACGCCGCTGTCGGCCGCCGCGGAGAAGACGAAATTGTCGGCCCCGGCGCCGCCGGTCAGCGTGTCGGCCCCGGCGCCGCCGTTCAGCGTGTCGGCCCCGGCGCCGCCGAACAGCTGGTCCTTGCCGGCCCCGCCGCTCAGGGTGTCGTCGCCGGTCCAGCCCGACAGCAGGTTGTCGGCGCCGTCGCCGATCATCGTGTCGTTGAAGGCGCTGCCGGCGAAGTACTCGATGCCGGAATAGGTGTCGCCGGCCGCGTCGCCGGTGTTCGCCGAGACGTCGGTCAGGTTGACCGTCACGCCGGCGAGCGCATCGTCATAATAGGCGGTGTCGGCGCCGCCGGCACCGCCGGTCAGCGTGTCGGCCCCGGCGCCGCCGACCAGGCGGTCATTGCCGTCGCCGCCGTCGATGGTGTCGTCCCCGGCCTCGCCGAACAATGCATCGGCCCCGGCGCCGCCGGCGATGGTGTCGTTGCCGCCTTCGCCGGAGATCAGGTTGGCACCGGTGCTGCCGGTCAGGTCATCGCCGAACGCGCTGCCGCGGATCCATTCGAAGCCGGTGATGGTGTCGCCGGCCGCGTCACCGCCGCTGACGGCGTTGGTCTCGATATTGACCGTCACCCCGCTGCCGGAGGTGAAGTAGTCGACCATATCCGTGCCCGCGCCGCCGTCCAGATTGTCGGCACCGGCTCCACCGCGGAGCGTGTCATGACCTGCTCCGCCGAGAAGGATGTCGTTGCCGCCCTGGCCGTCCAGCGTGTCGTCGCCGCCCTGGCCGTTCAGGGTGTTGGCCGCGGCGCTGCCGCTGAGGGTGTCGTTGCCGGTGTCGGAGCCGAGCAGGTTGACGATGCCGACCAGCCAGTCGCCCTGGGCGTCGCCGCCGAAGCCCTGCGAAGCGCCGGTGAGCTGGATGTTGATGCCCAGGATCGGCAGGGTCAGGCTGAGGATCACCGACAGGTCGACGGTGACGCCGTCGACGGAGGTCGTATAGTCCGCCGCATCGATGCCGGAGAGGGTGATGACGCCGGCCGCGTTCAGCAGGCCGCCGATGATCACATCCGCGCCCGCGCCGCCGCTGATCACATCGTCGCCGGACCAGCCGATGGCAATGTCATCACCGCCCAAGGCGTTGACCGTATCGTTACCGAGGGCTTGGACTGGACCGATAATAAGATTCGGCAGGATTTCGGCGCCATTGGTGCCTGTAAAAGTGGCCATGGACAGCTCCTGTCAAAACGATCAATCACCATATGACGCCAGCACAGTTGTACATCTAACTATGCAGTTCAACAAAAAAAGAAGAAATTGGAGTGCAATCACAAATAAAGAAAAATAAATGTGGCATTATAGATAATTTATCAACACATTTGCAAAATTCAGCCATTCTTGCCGTTCGCGCATCTTGGGCAGCGACTGCCATCTGCCGGCAGCGCATCCTCGAATCATAAAAAAGTATTCAAAGCCCCTGCCCTCATCCACAGATGGAACCCTCCCCGCCGATAATCGTTTAGGCTCAAAGCCTTTGGATTTCGACGCTATGGCGATCCCCGATTACGATGATCCCTCCGCCTGGAAGGTGGAGATTTGCGATTACCAGGGCATTGCTTCCTGTGGTCGCTATCGTGCCCTTGTCCGGTTCCGCGGCGGCGGTCCCCTGCGCCTGGTCTGGGCGGAGGCGCCTGACGCGGAGCCGGGCAGCGCAAGGCTGCAGGCCGTGGTTCGGGAGGCTTGCTATCGGGCGCTCGGGGCGGGCAGCTCGCGGGAAACAGCCTCCCAAGCACATCGCGGCTGACGCCCGACCCATGAAAGGGCGGAACAGATCGACTCCGATGACCAGACCGGTCTTCGTGGCGATCGATGCGCTTACGCCCGTTTCAGCCCCGAGGCACCAGGGAGCCGACCGGCTCCGAAGTCTTCAAGCGAAGGCCGGACGCGCAGCCTCGCCGAAGCCGCCGGACAGCGCCGGGACCATAGTCCCCTCCCTCATCGACGCCTGGGCGAACAGCAGATCGGGGCGGGCCATTGCCCAGGCCTTGTCCTTGGCCAGCGCCGCCGGCCGATTGTCGGTGCGGCACAGCATCAGGCCGCCGGAGGGGTGCTGCCACAGGTCGAAGCCGAGCAGGTCGGGAAACTCGCGCAGCGCCGCCTGCAGCATCGCCGCCGTGCCCTCCGCCGCCAGCAGCCGCCGCGACAGGGCGTTGCGGTAGAGCTTCAGGCCATCCCGTTCCCGGACTTCCCGCG
The DNA here is from genome assembly GCF_000767795.1 of Inquilinus limosus MP06. Classification (GTDB taxonomy): domain Bacteria; phylum Pseudomonadota; class Alphaproteobacteria; order DSM-16000; family Inquilinaceae; genus Inquilinus; species Inquilinus limosus_E. The sequence continues at coordinate 34,102 of NZ_JANX01000004.1, forward strand.
TGACCGCCATTTCCGGATCTCCTCCGTCCTGGACCGCGCTGTCCCCGCGGCCGGCAGGAGAGAACATAGAGCGAACAAGAAGAGGAGTCCAGCAAAAGGAACATTTCAGGAACTGCTCTGCTCGCTCAGATCACCTGCGCCCATGCCACGATCCGCAAGGAGGAAAAAAGGATTCTTATCCTTACGAAAAAGTAAATTACCCAGATTCCGCCAAGAGATCGATCGTCGGACTCCAACAATCGGAGCATAGCCATGATGAAACATGTCATATTTGTTTCGATCATGGCCGCCGTTCTTTGGACTCCGGTGACATCTTGGGCATCTGGCGGATCCATGCCGGGCAATACTTCGCTCGGTGGGGCGAACGCCCATCAGCCGGGACACCAGAGCTTGCTGATCCTCGCCGGCAACGGGGCAATGGCGGGAATGGCGGCAATGGCGGGAACGGGGGCAATGGCGGGAACGGAAACAACAGCAGCGGCGGCAGCGGCAGTGGCAATGGCGGGGACGGCGGGTCGGGCGGTGACGGCGGGATGGCGGCAACGGCGGCTGAAGACCCGGGCTTTGTCCGTTCCGTTCAAGACAGACAGGCGGCGAAGGCGCAGGCTGATGCGATCGCGCCCCACATCGGATCAACCCCATGCCGCAGCCGCTCCCCTCCCGCACCCTCAGCGTCTGGATCGACCGCGCCCCCGACGCCGTCTATAGCTTCCTGTCTGTCCCCGAGAACTTCATGCAATGGGCCAGCGGCCTCGCCGATTCGCTGAAGCGGGACGGCGACGGCTGGATCGCCGACACGCCGGACGGGACGATGCGGGTGCGCTTCACGCCGCCCAACCCGTTCCGCATCGCCGACCACTGGGTGATCCCGCCGAGCGGGCCGGAGATCTCTCTGCCGATCCGGGTGCTGGCCAATGGCGGCGGCAGCGAGGTGACGTTCCACCTGTTCCGCCTGCCGGAGATGGACGATACCCGTTTCGCCCGTGATATCGAATGGGTCGAGCGCGACCTGGCAACGCTGAAGCAGGTGCTGGAGGGGCTTCCCGGCGCATAGACGAACGTCGAATACGTCCCGCCGCGGCCCCACTGATAAAGTTGCAATCGAGCACGTCTCACTATTAGGGACGCCTGTCCCGATAGAAGCGGCGTGCCGACCATAATGATCAGGGGAGGATGCGCCGATGACCGCTGCGTCAGGTGCCGAACTTCGAACACCGTTGCGAACGCTTAGCAAAGGCGAAGAGCGCAAGGTCATCTTCGCGTCGTCGCTGGGGACGGTGTTCGAGTGGTATGACTTCTATCTTTACGGCGCGCTTGCCGCGTCGATCGCCAAGAACTTCTTCTCCGGCGTCAACCCGACCGCGGCCTTCATCTTCACCCTGCTGGCCTTCGCCGCCGGCTTCTTCGTCCGGCCCTTCGGCGCGCTGGTGTTCGGCCGCCTGGGCGACCTGGTCGGCCGCAAATACACCTTCCTGGTCACCATCGTGATCATGGGCGTGTCGACCTCGGCGGTCGGCTTCCTGCCGGGCTACGAGTCGATCGGCATCGCAGCACCTGTGATCCTGATCCTGCTGCGATTGCTGCAGGGCCTGGCGCTGGGCGGCGAATATGGCGGCGCTGCGACCTATGTCGCCGAGCATGCGCCGCATGGCAAGCGCGGCTTCTACACCGCCTGGATCCAGACCACCGCGACGCTGGGCCTGTTCCTGTCGCTGATCGTGATCCTGGCCTGCCGCATGTCGATGGACACGCCGACCTTCGACGCCTGGGGCTGGCGCATCCCGTTCCTGGTCTCGATCGTCCTGCTGATCGTCTCGATCTGGATCCGGCTGCAGCTGAACGAATCGCCGCTGTTCCAGCAGATGAAGGCCGAAGGCAAGGGCTCGAAGGCGCCGCTGACCGAATCCTTCGCCCATCGCGGCAACCTGAAGCTCGTGATCCTGGCTCTCTTCGGCCTGACCGCGGGCCAGGCCGTGGTCTGGTATGCCGGCCAGTTCTACTCGCTGCTGTTCCTGACCAATACGCTGAAGGTCGACGCCCAGACCGCCAACCTGCTGGTGGCCGGGGCGCTGCTGGTGGCCACGCCGTTCTTCCTGGTGTTCGGCGCGCTGTCCGACCGGATCGGGCGCAAGCCGATCATCATGGCCGGCTGTCTGCTGGCGATCCTGACCTACTTCCCGCTGTTCCAGGCGCTGACCCACTATGCCAACCCGGCGCTGGAGGCAGCGCAGGCGTCGTCGCCGGTGACGGTGATCGCCGACCCGGCCGAATGCAGCGTGCAGTTCAACCCGGTCGGCACGTCGAAGTTCACCACCTCCTGCGACATCGCCAAGGGCGCGTTGGTCAAGGCGGGCGTGCCGTACAGCAACCAGGCGGGGCCGGCAGGGTCGAAGGCCGAGATCGACGTCGGCAGCACCCGCATCACCGCCTATGACGCGACCGCGGCGGATGCGGCGACCGCGGCCCCCGTCTTCACCAAGAGCCTGGGCGACGCGCTGAAGACCGCCGGCTATCCGGCCGCGGCCGATCCGGCGCAGATCAACCACTTCATGGTCTGGCTGATCCTGTTCGTGCTGGTGCTGTACGTGACCATGGTCTACGGCCCGATCGCCGCGATGCTGGTGGAGCTGTTCCCGACCCGGATCCGCTACACCTCGATGTCGCTGCCCTACCACATCGGCAATGGCTGGTTCGGCGGCTTCCTGCCGGCGACCGCCTTCGCCATCGTCGCCGGCACCGGCAACATCTACAGCGGCCTGTGGTACCCGATCATCATCGCCGGCATCACGCTGGTGATCGGCACGCTGTTCCTGAAGGACACCCGGCACATCGACATCCAGAAGAACCACTGACGCCGGAGCTTGTATCCACCGCAGGGCCGCGCCCAGAATGGGCGCGGCCTTTGCTTTGGCGGAAGATGACAGACGCCACCCTTGTCCTGATCGCCGATGACCACCCGCTGGTGCGGCGCGCTTTGGCCGAGACGCTGGCCGAGGTGATGTCGCCCGCCCCCGACGTGATCCAGGCCGGCAGCTTCCCCGAGGTGCTGGACCTGCTCGGCGACCGCACGGTCGACCTGATGCTGCTCGACCTGTCGATGCCGGGAATGAACGGCTTCGCCGGCCTGGCCGCGCTGCGCGCCGCCTTCCCCGCCGTGCCGGTGATCATGGTCTCGGCCAATGAGGACCCGGCGGCGATGCGCCAGGCGATGGAGTTCGGCGCCTCCGGCTACCTGCCGAAATCGACGCCGCTGGCGGAGATCGGCGACGCCATCGAGAGCGTTCTGGGCGGCGGCGTCTGGTTTCCCGAGGCGGCGACCGGCCCGGCCGCCGACGCGCCGGAGCGCAGCGAGCTGAGCCGCCGCGTGGCCGAGCTGACGCCGCAGCAGCTGCGCGTCCTGGTTCTGCTGACCGAAGGCAAGCTGAGCAAGCAGATCGCCTTCGAGATGTCGATCACCGAGGCCACGGTGAAGGCCCATCTGTCCCAGATCTTCCGCAAGCTCGGCGTGCAGAACCGCACCCAGGCGGTGATCGCGGCGCGGCAGAGCGGACTGCTCGACCCCGCCGGCCACTAGGCGGCGGGCGCTTGCCGGGAGGCGGCGAGGCGCTGCACCAGCAGCGCCCGCAGCGCCGCCGGCTTCAAGGG
>NZ_JANX01000005.1 GCF_000767795.1 Inquilinus limosus MP06
GGCGTCCTCGCCTTCTCCACCCGGCCGGTGCTGATCCGGCTGGGCTATGCCGAGGGCGTCGACGCCGAGACGCTGCTGGCGCTGCGCATGGGCCTGTCGCTGCCCTTCTTCGTGGCGATGTGGGCCTGGGCCCGGCGCCGCGCCGCCGGACCGCTGGCGCCGGGCGACCTGCTGCGCGCCGTGGCGCTCGGCCTGCTCGGCTACTGGATCGCCAGCTATTGCGATTTTCTGGGGCTGCGCACGGTGCCGGCCGGCCTCGGCCGGATCATCCTGTTCCTGTATCCGACCTTCGTGCTGGCGCTGTCGGCGGTGTTTCTTCGGCCGGCGGCCACAGCGGCGGGAGATGCTGTGCCTGCTGGTCGCCTATGCCGGGCTGGCCCTGGTGCTGGACGCCTCGGCCGCCGGCTTCGACACGGCGCGGCTGGGCGGCGCCGGGCTGATCCTGCTCAGCGCCCTGGCCTATGCCGGCTATCTGGTGGGGGGCAGCAGCACGGTGCCGCGGATCGGCAGCACCCGCTTCACCGCCATCGCCATGATGGCGGCCTGCGTCACCTGCATCGCCCAGTTCTTCGTGCTGCGCCCGGCCGACCACCTGCTGGTGTCCGGCAAGGTGCTGGGCATCGCCGCCTGGATCGCGGTGATCGGGACGGTGCTGCCGGTCTGGGCAACCAGCGAGGCGCTGAAGCGGATCGGCGCCACGCGGGCGGCGCTGCTGGGGGCGCTCGGTCCCGTCTCGACCATCCTTCTGGCCTGGGCCGGGATGGACGAGGCGATGACCGGGCTTCAGGTTGTGGGGGCGCTTCTGGTGCTCGGCGGCGTCGGGCTGCTCACCTTGCCGCGCCGCCGCTGAGCGGAGGCTATGACAACGCGGCGACGATCGCCGCGATGATGCCGAGGACGGCCGGGATCGCCACCCAGGCGACCGCGACCTCCGACCAGGACACATAGGCAGACCGGCTCTCCGATTTCGAAAGACACCAGCCGCCGCTCTGCGCCACCGTATCGTCCGGCTCGACGCCGGTCGTTCCGATGAGGCTCATGGTTCCAACTCCGCGCCGCATTCCAGCGCAACGCCCCGGCCGGACATCCGGCCGAGGCGCTCACGGACTATGGCGGAGTTGCTCCTCCGGGGCTGTGACCGCGGGCACAGCCAGGGCGGAAAATCCGGGTGGCGGGCCTGCGCGTCAGCTCAGCGCCAATGGCCCTCGACCCAGACGCCGCGGCTCCAGTAGCCCGGCACCCAGACCCGGGCCGGCGGCGCGGCGTAGACCACGCGCGGCGGCGCCTGGTAGACCACCGGCGGCGGGCCGTAATAGGCCGGCGGGGGCGCGTAATAGACCGGGGGCGGCGGCGCATAATAGACCGGCGGCGGGGCGTAGAGCGGCAGGCCGATGCCGATGCTGACACCGGAATGCCAGCCGCCATGCCATCCTCCTCCCCAGCCCCAGCCTCCGCCGCGCCACCAGGCCTCGGCCGGGGTGGAAACCATCAGCGGCAGCGCCAGGGCGGCGCCGATCGCGGCGAGCACCGCGGTGCGACGCGGATTGACGTGGAACAGCTTCAGCATGGTGACACCATTCGTCTGGACGCGGCACGCCGAAGCGGGCGTGTCTCTTCTCCTACACGAGAGAGATGGTGCGTCGCCGTCGCGGCCGACAGCGAACTTAACCCAAATTAATGCTGACCGACGAAGCCGGCGTTGCCCCGACCCCGAGCACCGATCACGGCTGCATCGGACCGGAAACAGTCCCGAATATCGGCGAAATTTTACCGGGCCCCAGCCCCGGCTCCTGCGCTCGCGGTCCTCGAGGAGCGTGCTGCCTCTTTCGCATCCGTCTGCGGGCACGCGAAATCTCTCGCCCGATCAAGATGTTGCGGGAGCGCGGGTGCCGCACGCCCCCAAGAGACCCCCGGTGGCATGGGGCTTGCTGGCACCGGGCTTGCCGACACGCTGTTCGCGGCCATTCCCTGCCCCCGAGGAGCCGAACGACATGAAATCCATCCTGATGACGCTGGCGATCGCCCTGCCGCTGATGGCAACGAGCGCCGGCGCTGCCGGCCTGCGGATGATCGACATTCCCGCCGATGCGGAGGGCCCGGCGCTGACCGGCGCGGTCTGGTATCCCTGCATCGGGGTGCCGACCGATGTGAAGACCGGGCCGATCACCCTGCCTGCGGTCAAGGACTGCCCGGTCACGGGCGCCGGCATGCCCCTGGTCGTCGTCTCGCACGGCGTCGGCGGCTGGTGGGGCGGCCATCACGATGTCGCCGAGACCTTGGCGGATGCCGGCTTCGTGGTGGCGGCGATCAACCATCCGCTGGACAGCGGCATGGCGCAGCAGACGCGGCGCCCGGGCGACATCGCATCGATGATCGAGCGCCCGGCCGACATCAAGCGGCTGATCGACCATATGCTGGGTCCATGGCCGGATTCCGCCCGGATCGATCCGGAGCGGATCGGCTTTTTCGGCTTCTCGCGCGGCGGCTATACCGGCCTGGTCGCGATCGGCGGCAACCCGGAGTTCCGGCTGCTGCTGGACAACTGCCCGAGCTATCCCGGCAACCGCTGGTGCGAGCAGATCCGCGAAGGCTCGACCCTTGCCCGGCCGCTTGTCCACGACACCCGGATCAGGGCTGCCGTGATCGCCGATCCCGCCCTCGGCGCCCAGTTCACGGCGGCCGGCCTCGCCGCCGTGGCCGTCCCGGTCCAGCTCTGGGCGTCCGAACGGGGCGGTGACGGCGTGCTGCCGCGTGACGCCGCGACCGTGGCGCGGGCCCTGCCGGTGAAGCCCGACTATCGCATTGTCCCCAATTCCGGCCACTTCGCCTTCATGGCCCCATGCAGCCCCGAACTCGCCAGGCTGGTCGCTGACCACGGCGAGCCCGAGATCTGCGCGGACGAGAATGGGTTCGACCGCGTGGCGTTCCATCGGCAGTTCGACGCCGATGTGCTTCAGTTCTTCCAGGCCCGGCTGCCCAAGCCCTGAGCAGCCGGATCCGGTCCGGCCAGATCAGCCCTGGACGGTCTTCTGCGCCTGCTCGCCCAGCTTCTCGATGCCGAGGCGGATGGTCTGGCCGGCCTTCAGATACTTCGGCGGCTTCTGGCCCATGCCGACGCCCGGCGGGGTGCCGGTAGAGATGATGTCGCCGGTGCGCAGGCTCATGAACTGGCTGAGATAGCTGACCAGGAACGGCGTCTTGTAGACCATGGTCTTGGTCGAGCCGTTCTGGTAGCGGTGGCCGTCGACCTCCAGCCACATATGCAGGTTGTCGTAGTCGCCGACCTCGTCCGGCGTCACCAGCCAGGGGCCGGTCGGGCCGAAGGTGTCGCAGCTCTTGCCCTTGGTCCACTGGCCGTGGCGCTCGGTCTGGAAGGCGCGCTCGGACACGTCGTTGATGACGCAGAAGCCGGCGACATGGTCCATCGCCTGGGCCTCGGACACGTATTTCGCCGGCTTGCCGATGACGATGCCGAGCTCGACCTCCCAGTCGGTCTTCTCGCTGCCGCGCGGGATCTCGACATCGTCGTTCGGGCCGACGATGGCGCTGGTGGCCTTCATGAAGATGATCGGCTCCGGCGGCACGGTGGCGCCGGTCTCGGCGGCGTGGTCGGAGTAGTTCAGGCCGATGCAGATGAACTTGCCGGTGCCGGCGACACAGGCGCCGTAGCGCGGGTTGCCGGAGACGACCGGCAGCGTGGCCGGGTCGAGCGCCTTCAGCCGGGCGATGCCGGCCGGGGTCAGCGCCTCGCCGGCGATGTCCGGGACCACGCCCGACAGGTCGCGGATCCGGCCCTCGGCGTCGAGCAGGCCCGGCTTCTCCTGCCCCGCGGGGCCGTAGCGCAGCAGCTTCATCGGTGTTCTCTCCCTGAGACTCGGGTGGTGGGCGGCGGGACGCCGCGATCAGATGGTGATGCCGCCGTCGACGTTGATCGCCTGGCCGGTGAGGTAGGAGGCCTCGTCCGAGGCCAGGTACACGGCCAGCGACGCGATCTCCTCGGCGGTGCCGAGGCGGCCCATCGGCTGCCGGGCGACGAAGGCGGCGCGCGCCTTCTCGACATCGCCCTGCGCCGCCATGCGGTCGTGCAGGCTCGGCGTCTCCACCGTGCCCGGGCAGATGGCGTTGCAGCGGATGCCCTGGCCGACGAAATCGGCGGCGATCGACTTGGTCAGCCCCAAGAGGGCCGCCTTGGTGGCGCCGTAGATGAAGCGGTTCGGCAGGCCCTTGATCGAGGAGCAGACCGAGGCAACGCTGACGATCGACCCGCCGCCGGCCGCGATCATCGCCGGCAGGAAGGCCCGGCACATGTGGTAGGCCGAGCGGACATTGAGGTCGAAGGAGAAGTCGTAGTCCTTCTCCTCGCAGTCGAGGATGGTGCCGGCATGGACGAAGCCGGCGCAGTTGAACAGCACGTCGACGGCGCCGCGCTCGGCCGCATAGGCCTTGATCGCGCCGTGGTCGAGGACGTCGAGCCGGGCGACATTGATGCCCGGCGCCTCGGCCGCCAGCGACTGCAGCGCCGTCTCGTTGATGTCGGTGGCGTAGACCGTCGCCCCTTCGCGGGCGAAGGCCAGCGCCGCCGCCCGGCCGATCCCCTGCCCCGTCGCGGTCAGCACCGCCGTCTTGCCCGCCAGCCTGCCAGCCATCTCGCCCGCCCGGTTGTTAAGTCGGACGTATTCCTCGCCCCGGAGGGCGCGCCCGTCAAGCCGGAAGCGTATCACCGCTGGTCAAAGCGTGGGCAAGGGCGTTAGGAAGGGGAAAGAGTGTTGCTGACGAGCGTGGAGACGTCATGAAGCGGACCCGGACCGCGGTGATCGGGGCGGGCTATTTCGGCAGCCTGCACGCCGCCAAGCATGCCGAGCTGCCCGAGGCCGAGCTGGTGGCGGTCTGCGACACCGATCCGGGCCGGGCCGAGGCGCTGGCGACCAAGCTCGGCACCCGGGCGGTGACCAGCCTGTCGGAGCTGATCGGCAAGGTCGACGCGGTCAGCATCGCGACGCCGACCAACGCCCATTTCGACACCGCTCGCACCTGCCTGGAGAACGGGATCCATGTGCTGATCGAGAAGCCGATCAGCAACACGCTGGAGGAGGCCGACGCGCTGAGCCGCCTGGCCGCCGACCGCAAGCTGGTGCTGCAGGTCGGCCATCTCGAGCGCTTCAACCCGGTGGTGCAGGGCCTGACCAAGATCCTGGACCGGCCGCGCTACATCGAATGCCAGCGCATCTCCGCCTTCAAGCCGCGCGGCACCGACGTCAATGTCGTGCTGGACATGATGATCCACGACATCGACCTGGTGCTGAAGATCGTGGGGTCGCCGGTGGAGCGGATCGACGCCGTCGGCGCGCCGGTGCTGAGCGAAGCGGACGACATCGTCAACGCCCGGCTGCAATTCGCCAATGGCTGCACTGCGGCGGTGACGGCCAGCCGGGTCAGCTGGAAGCGCCACCGCACCATGCGGATCTTCCAGCAGGACGGCTACATCATGGTCGACCTGAGCGAGGCCAAGCTGACCTTCATCCGCAAGATCCGCGGCCGCGACGGCCAGCCGGAGCTGTATCAGGAAGAGCAGCAGTTCGAGAACGGCGACCCGCTGAAGCTGGAGATCCAGAGCTTCCTCGACAGCGTCGGCAACGGCCGCCCACCGGCGGTCAGCGGGCCGGAGGGCCGGGCGGCGCTGGCGGCGGCGCTGGACATCACCCATCAGCTGGCCGACTGGCGCCGGCGCTTCCAGGACGACGACGCAACCGGAAATTGAGGGTTGCGGAAGGGGAGAGGAGCGTTGAAACCGGGTCGATGCGACATCAAGTATTCGGATCAACGACTTACCCCCAGAGATCCGAGCCATGGATGACCCGTATGCCGTGCTGGGCGTGCCCCGCACCGCCAGCGAGGACGAGATCCGGCGGGCCTATCGCAAGCTCGCCAAGAAGCACCACCCCGACCTGAACCAGGGCGATGCCCGCGCCGAGGAGCGGTTCAAGGCGGTGTCGGGCGCCTATGACCTGCTGGGCGACGCCGAGAAGCGCCGCCGCTTCGACGCCGGCGAGATCGATGCCACCGGCGCCGAGCGCGCCTATACCCGCCGCCCCGGCGGCTGGCCCGGTGCCGGGGCCGGTGGCCGCGCCGGCGATACCCGATATCAGCGCGCCGACAGCTACGACGCCTTCGCCGATGCCGGCGACATCGACGACATCCTGCGCGGCATGTTCGGTCAGGGCGGCACCCGGGCCGGCGGCCGGGGCGGCGGCAAAGGCCGCGACATCAGCTACACCCTTCGGGCGGATTTCCGCCTGGCGACCGAGGGCGGCGAGACCACGGTGACGCTGGCCGACGGCCGGTCGCTCAAGGTCACCCTGCCGGTCGGGCTGACCGACGGCCAGACCATCCGCCTGCGCGGCCAGGGCGAGAAGGGCGGCCGCGGCGTGCCCGGCGACGCGCTGATCGAGGTCCGCATCATCCCCGACCCGGTGCTGGAGCGCGACGGCAGCAACATCCGCATGACCCTGCCGGTGTCGCTGCAGGAGGCGGTGCTGGGCGGCCGGGTCGAAGTGCCGACGCTGGTCGGCCCGGTGATGCTGACCATCCCCAAGGGTGCGAACAGCGGCACGGTGCTGCGGCTGAAGGGCAAGGGCGTGCGCAGCCCCACCGGCGATGCCCGCGGCGACCAGTATGTGAAGCTGGCCGTCACCCTGCCCGACCCGGCCGATCCGGAGCTGGCGCGCTTCGTCGAGGAATGGGGCGCCCGTCATCCCTATGACCCGCGCAAGGGCAAGGTGCGGTAGGGCCTGAGACCCCGTGCCGTGGACAGCGGGGGCGGTCGTTGCCATATTGGACACATGGCCGTTGCCAGAGTGGTCCCATGACGGACGCCCCCGAGAGCCTGACCCTTCGCTATCTCCGCCAGATCGATCAGAAGGTCGACCGGCTGGCTGAGGACGTGCACGACATCGAGGTCCGGATGACCTCGGTGGAGGAGAATCTGGCAGGCGTCCAGCGTCGCATCGACCGCGTCGAGGCCCGCCTGGACCGGATCGAGCGGCGTCTGGATCTGGCAGACGCCAGCGCCTGAGGCGCAGCGTCGGTCCCTGCGACAAAAGCTGGTTTGACGCCGCCGCGGGCCGGCGCGATAAGCCCAGTCCATGCAATCGACCCCAGCCGCCGCGGCCCTGCGCCCGCCCGCCGCCGCACCGGCCATGCGCCCCGTCGCCGCCTGGCTGTTCCTCAGCGCCGCCATGGTCTTCGCCGCGGCGGTGATCGGCGCCATCACCCGGCTGACCGAGAGCGGCCTGTCGATCGTCGAATGGGCGCCGATCACCGGCACGCTGCCGCCTCTGTCCGACCAGGCCTGGGCCGACGCCTTCGCCGCCTACAAGGCGACGCCGCAATACCGCTACATGAATGCCGGCATGTCGCTGGAGGCGTTCCAGCACATCTTCTTCTGGGAATGGCTGCACCGGTTCTGGGACCGGCTGACCGGCCTGGTCTTCGCCGTGGGCCTGGCCTGGTTCGCCTGGCGCCGGGCACTGGGCTGGCCGCTCGGGCTGCGCCTGCTGGGCCTGCTGGTGCTGGGCGGGGCGCAGGGCGTGCTGGGCTGGGTGATGGTGGCCAGCGGCCTGAACGAACGGCCGTCGGTCAGCCACTATCTGCTGGCCGCGCATCTCGGCCTGGCCGTGCTGCTCTATGCGCTGATCCTGTGGGCCGCCTACGGGCTGACGCTGCAGCGGCGCGGCGACTTCGCCGGGGCGCCGGCGCTGCGCCGCCACGCCTCGATCGCCATCGCCTGCGTCGCCGTCACCATGTGCTGGGGCGCGTTCGTCGCCGGGCTGGATGCGGGCCAGGTCTACAACACCTTCCCGCTGATGGACGGGCGGCTGCTGCCGCCGGAATCCTTCAGCATCATCCCGGCCTGGCTGAACTGGTTCGACAACACCGCCCTGGTGCAGTTCACCCATCGCTGGCTGGCGATCGGCACCGCCCTGGTGGTGCTGGCCCTGGCCTTCCGCTGCAGCCGCACGCCGGTGGTGGGCTGGGGCCATCTGGTCGGGCTGATGGTGGTGGTGCAGCTCTGCCTCGGCATCTCCACCCTGCTGACCAAGGTTCCGGTCTGGCTGGGGGCGATGCACCAGGCCGGGGCGCTGCTGCTGCTGGCGCTGCTGCTGGCGCTGCGCTTCGTCAGCCGGCCGATCCCGGCATCACAGCCCAGATGACGGCAAGACGTTATCAAGAACAAAATCCGTACAGACTTGATGCTCTCGTGCCGCGACTTGTCCGACATTCAGTTTTCGCCCGTCAGAGTTGCGGCGAACCGTGAAATCGATTGCCCAGCTATGGTCGAAGCGATACCGTCCCAGCCATCACGCTCATCGGCGGCACGCCGATGACGAGCGCGCCCGTGCATAGGGCGCTCGCCGTCATGGCAGCAGGGGGCAGGCACATGCACAGTTTCAGCAGGATCCTGGCGCGCGGGCTTCTGGCCGCCGCTCTTCTGGCCGGCGTGTCCGGCGTGGCCGCGGCCGAGATGGTGCTCAACCGCGGCAACGGCGCCGAGCCGGCGACCCTCGATCCCCACAAGATCGAAGGGAACACGGAAGCCAATATCGCGACCGACCTGTTCGAAGGCCTGATGACCTACGGCCCCAAGGGCGATCCGGTGCCGGGCGCGGCCGAGAGCGTCACCCCGTCGGATGACGGCCTGACCTACACCTTCAAGCTGCGGGCCGACGAGAAATGGTCCGACGGCACGCCGGTGACCGCGGCGGACTTCGTCTTCTCCTGGCAGCGGCTGGTCGATCCCAAGACCGGCTCGGCCTACGCCTATTATCTCGACCCGGTGGTCAACGCCCGGGAGATCCGGGAGGGCCAGAAGCCGCTCGACGCCCTCGGCGTCAGGGCGGTCGACGACCGCACCTTCGAGGTGAAGCTGACGGCGCCGACGCCGTACTTCGTCTCGTCGCTGGTGCACCAGTCGACCTATGCCGTCAGCAAGGCCAATGTCGAGAAGTTCGGCGGCGACTTCATCAAGCCGGGCAACCTGGTCTCGAACGGCGCCTACACGCTGGCCGAGGCGGTGCCGCAGGGCTACATCAAGCTGGTCCGGAACCCGCAGTTCCACGACGCCGCGAACGTCGCGATCGACACCGTCATGTACTTCCCGACCGAGGATGGCGGCTCGGAGCTGCAGCGATTCCGGGCGGGCGAGCTCGACATCACCTTCGACCTGCCGAGCGAGCAGATCCCCAGCCTGAAGAAGGATATCCCCGAGCAGCTGCACGTCGTCCCGTTCCTGGCGACCTATTTCTACGCCTTCAACATGACGCGCGAGCCGTGGAAGAGCAGCCCGGAGTTGCGCCAGGCCCTGTCGCTGGCGGTCGACCGCGATGTGCTGATCAAGAACATCACCCAGGCCGACCAGGTCCCGGCCTACAGCTTCGTGCCGCCCGGCACCGACAACTTCCCGGCCTGGACGCCGGAGGCGGCGGGCATGACCCAGGCCCAGCGCGACGCTAGGGCCAAGGAGCTGTACGCCAAGGCCGGCTACGGCCCGGACAAGCCGCTGAAGCTGACCATCACCTACAACACCAGCGAGAACCACAAGCGGCTGGCGGTCGCCATCGCCGCGATGTGGAAGCGGACGCTGGGCGTGGACGTGACCCTCAACAACGAGGAATGGGCCACGTTCCAGAGCACCCGCAACAAGAAGGAGTTCCCGGACGTCGCCCGGCACGGCTGGTTCGGCGACTACAACGACGCCTACACCTTCCTGCAGCTCGAGCTCAGCGACGTCGGCGACCAGAGCACCTCGGGCTACGCCAACCCGAAATTCGACGCGCTGATGGCCCAGGCGACCAAGGAAACCGACCCGAAGCAGCGCGGCGCGCTGCTGCAGGAGGCGGAGAAGATCATGATCGCCGACATGCCGGTGCTGCCGCTGTATTTCTACACCACCAAGCATGCCGTCTCGCCGGCCGTGAAAGGCTGGACGGACAATGTGCAGGATTTCCATCTGTCGCGCTGGCTTTCCGTCGCGCGGTAAGGTCCGACAAATCAATGAATACAGATCTTCCTCTGCTTCGGAACGGCGGCCTGGCACCGCCGGCCCGTTTCGTAACCCGGCCGGTTTCGGAATCGCGGCTGAGATGAGGCCAAGAAGAAAGTAAAGAACAAGCGCAAAGCCGATTCGACACTTTCCTTTTTGCGACTTTTGCAAGGCATGAAACCCGCACCGGAATCATAGCAGACCCGCGAATTCGATTGCTCAAATGCGGTCGAAACGATACCGTCCACGCCATCACTCCTCGCTGGTGGGAGACGGACGAGAGCGCGTCCGAGCGGGAGCGCTTTGCAAACAAAACCAGTGACCGGGAAACCGGAAACAGTAGGGGCGAACACATGCACAGCTTCACCAAGATCCTGGGGCGCGGGCTGCTCGCCGCCGCCCTGCTGGGCGGCGTATCGAGCGCGGCCCTCGCCGAGACCGTGTTCAATCGCGGCAACGGCGCCGAGCCGGAGACCCTGGACGTCCACAAGTCGACGGGCGTTCCGGAATCCTTCATCCAGATGGACCTGTTCGAGGGCCTGCTGACCTCGGACGCCAAGGGCAAGCCGGTTCCCGGCGCGGCGGAAAGCTGGACCGTCTCGGATGATGGCCTGACCTACACCTTCAAGATCCGCCAGAACGCCAAGTGGTCGGACGGGTCGCCGCTGACCGCCGCGGATTTCGTGTTCTCCTGGCAGCGCCTGGTCGATCCCAAGACCGCCAGCGACTACGCCTATTTCCTGGACCAGGTGGTCAACGCCAAGGACATCCGCCAGGACAAGAAGCCGCTGACCGATCTCGGGGTCAAGGCGGTCGACGATCACACCTTCGAGGTGAAGCTGGTCGCCCCCACCCCGTACTTCCTGTCGATGCTGGTGCACCACTCGACCTATCCGATCAGCAAGGCCAATTACGAGAAGTTCGGCGACGACTTCGTCAAGCCGGGCAACATGGTCTCGAACGGCGCCTTCATGCTGGCGGAGGCGGTGCCGCAGTCGCATGTGAAGGTGGTCAAGAACCCGAACTTCTACGACGCGGCGAACGTCAAGATCGACACGGTGATGTTCTACGCCACCGAGGATCAGAACGCGGAGCTGCAGCGCTTCAAGGCCGGCGAGCTGGACGCGACCTATGAGATCCCGCCGCAGCAGATCAAGGAGCTGCAGTCGTCCGACGCCTCCGAGACCCGGCTGGCGCCCTATTTCGGCACCCATTTCTACGCCTACAACCTGACGCATGAGCCGTGGAAGAGCACGCCGGAGCTGCGCCAGGCCCTGTCGCTGGCGATCGACCGCGACGTCGTCACCGGCAAGATCATGAATGCCGGCGAGATCCCGGCCTACACCTTCGTGCCGCCGGGGACCGACAACTTCAACGGCTGGAAGCCCGACTACGCCGACCTGAGCCAAGCGGAGCGTGACGCCAAGGCGAAGGAGCTTCTCGCCAAGGCCGGCTACGGCCCGGACAAGCCGCTGGACGTCGAGATCATCTACAACACCAGCCAGCTTCACAAGAACGTGGCCGTGGCGATCGCCGCGATGTGGAAGCAGAAGCTGGGCGTCAACGCCGCCCTGACCAACATGGAGTGGAAGACGTTCCTCGACACGCGCGACAAGAAGCAGTTCAAGGACATCACCCGCCACGGCTGGATCGGCGACTACAACGACGCCAACAACTTCCTCGAGCTGGAGCGCTGCGACATCGGCGAGCAGAGCACGTCCGCCTACTGCAACCCGAAGTTCGACGAGCTGATGGACAAGGCCGCGCGTGAGTCCGACCTGACCAAGCGCGCCCAGATCCTGCAGGAGGCCGAGAAGGTGATGATCGCCGATGCGCCGATCATTCCCTTCGCCTTCTATGCCAGCAAGCACATGGTCTCGAGCCATGTGAAGGGCTGGGAGGACAACGTCCAGGATTATCACCTGAGCCGTTGGGTCACCGTCGAGCGCTAAGAGAACCCTGACCATGACGATGCTCGCCACTCTGCCTCCGGCCGGGTGGCGGGCATCGCCTTTTCAGCGCCCGGCGCATCCATCCGCCCCGCCGCGCGGGCGCAAGGACCCCTGACATGCTGAGCTACACCGTCCGCCGCATCCTCGGCGCCATCCCCACCCTCCTCATCATCATCGCCGTCGCCTTCTTCATGATCCGGCTGGCGCCCGGCGGCCCGTTCGATGGGGAGAAGCCGTTGCCGATCGAGATCAAGCGCAACCTGGAGAAGGCCTATCACCTGGACGAACCGCTCTACATGCAGTTCGGCCGGTACATGGCGAACATCCTGCAAGGCGATTTCGGTCCCTCCTTCAAGTACAAGGACTATTCGGTCAACGAGCTGATCAGCGAGGGCTTCCCCTATTCGCTGCAGATCGGCCTGATCGCGATCCTGGTCGCGGCCGTGGGCGGCATCTTCTTCGGGACGATGGCGGCGCTCAGGCAGAACTCGATGGGCGATTACGGGGCCATGACCCTGGCGATGATCGGGATCACCATCCCGAACTTCGTCGTGGCGCCGCTGCTGATCCTGCTCTTCGGCGTGATGTGGCGGCTCCTGCCCGCCGGCGGCATCACCGCCGGATGGACCTCCTTCATCCTGCCGATCGTCGCGCTGGCCTTGCCGCCGACCGCCTATATCGCCCGCCTGACCCGCGCCAGCATGATCGAGGTGCTGCGGTCGAACTTCGTGCGCACCGCCCGGGCCAAGGGCCTGCCGGAGCGGGTGACGATCATGCGCCACACGCTGAAGGCCGGGCTGCTGCCGGTGGTGTCCTATCTCGGCCCCGCCACCGCCGGCATCATCACCGGCTCGGTGGTGATCGAGCAGATCTTCAGCATCCCGGGGATCGGCCGCTACTTCGTCCAGGCGGCGCTGAACCGCGACTACACGCTGGTGATGGGCGTGGTGATCTTCTTCGCCGCCCTGATCATCCTGTTCAACCTGCTGGTCGACCTGCTGTACGGCGCGCTCGACCCGCGCGTGCGTTATGATTGAGGTCCGGCCATGACCGACGCCACGATCGGGACCATCCCTCCCCAGCCCAAGCAGATCAAGGGGCGCAGCCTCTGGCAGGACGCCTGGCGCCGCCTGCGCGGCAACAAGGCCGCCGTGGTCAGCCTGTTCGTCCTGGCGCTGATCGGCGTCGTCTGCGTCGCCGGGCCGCATTTCCTGCCCTGGGGGCTGGACGATGTCGACTATACCTCGTTCCAGGCCGCGCCGACCTTCGCAGCCGCGGATGACGGCACCGCGGCCCATTACTTCGGCACGGAATCGAACGGCCGCGACCTGCTGGTCCGCACCCTCTATGGCGGCCAGATCTCGCTGCTGGTCGGCATCGTCAGCACCCTGGTCAGCCTGATCATCGGCGTCACCTACGGCGCCACCGCAGGCTTCCTGGGCGGCCGGGTCGACAACCTGATGATGCGCGTCGTCGACGTGCTCTACTCGCTGCCGTTCATGTTCTTCGTCATCCTGCTGATGGTGTTCTTCGGCCGGAACATCGTGCTGATCTTCGTTGCCATTGGCGCGGTGGAATGGCTGGACATGGCCCGCATCGTCCGGGGCCAGACCCTGTCGATCAAGCGCAAGGAGTACATCGAGGCGGCCCATGCCTGCGGCGTCTCGACCTGGCGGATCATCCGCAAGCACGTCATCCCGAACACGCTCGGGCCCGTCATCGTCTACATGACGCTGACCGTGCCGAAGGTGATCCTGCTGGAAAGCTTCCTGTCCTTCCTCGGCCTCGGCGTGCAGGAGCCGATGACCAGCTGGGGCGTGCTGATCTCCGACGGTGCCCGCAACCTGAACATCGCCTGGTGGATGCTGGTGTTCCCGGCCGTGTTCCTGGCCGTCACCCTGTTCTGCCTCAACTTCATCGGGGACGGGCTGCGCGACGCCCTCGACCCGCGCGATCGCTGAGCCCCAGGCCAATAGACAATGACCGCAACCCTCGTGACCTCCCCCACTCCGATGACCGGCACCGTGGCCAGCCCGGCCGTTCAGACCGAAACCATCCTGGCGATCCGCAACCTGGTCACCCGGTTCAAGACCGGCGACGGCGTGGTCGCCGCGGTGAACGGCATCTCGCTCGACATCGCCTCCGGCGAGACGCTCGGCGTCGTCGGCGAGAGCGGCTCGGGCAAGAGCCAGCTGTTCATGTCGGTGATGGGCCTGCTGGCCTCGAACGGTTACGCCACAGGCAGCGTCCGATATCGCGGGCAGGAGATCCTGGGCCTGCCGCCGGCGAAGCTGAACCGCTTCCGCGGCTCGAAGATGTCGATGATCTTCCAGGATCCGATGACGTCGCTGAACCCCTACCTGACCATCGCCCGGCAGATGACCGAGGTGCTGGTGCAGCACAAGGGGATGAGCCAGGGCCAGGCGCTGAAGCGGTCGATCGAGATGCTGGACCTGGTCCGCATCCCGGAGGCGAAGCGGCGCATCGGCATGTATCCGCACGAATTCTCGGGCGGCATGCGCCAGCGCGTGATGATCGCCATGGCGCTGTTGTGCCAGCCGGACCTGCTGATCGCGGACGAGCCGACCACGGCGCTCGACGTCACCGTCCAGGCCCAGATCCTGGACCTGATGCGCGACCTGAAGCGCGAGTTCAACACCTCGATCGTGCTGATCACCCACGACCTCGGCGTCATCGCCGGCCTGGCCGACCGGGTGATGGTGATGTATGCCGGCAACGTCATCGAGACCGGATCGGTGCGGGACATCTTCTACAGCCCGCAGCACCCCTACACCGAGGGACTGCTGCAGAGCATGCCGCGGCTGAACTCCGACCGGCATGCCGAGCTGCCCTCGATCGGCGGCCAGCCGCCGAACCTGCAGGACCTGCCGCCGGGCTGCAACTTCCAGCCGCGCTGCCGCTACGCCCATGCCCGCTGCCTGGCCGAGGAGCCGGCGCTGCGCCCCTGCGGCGACGGCGAGGCCGGGATGCGGGCCAAGGCCTGCCACCTGACCCAGCTGCCCCTAACCGAGGCCGACCGCGCCGTCATCGACGCCGATCGCGCCGCCCGGACCCGTCATTGAGGCCCGCGCCATGACCGACACCCCCAACAATCCCCCGGACGGCAAGACCATCCTGTCGGTGCGTGACCTGCGTGTGCATTTCGCCATGCCGAAGCGGCACATGTGGTCGGGCCATCGCGAGTACCTCAAGGCGGTCGACGGCGTCAGCTTCGACCTCAAGGCCGGCGAGACGCTGGGCGTGGTCGGCGAATCCGGCTGTGGCAAGTCCACCCTGGGCCGCGCCGTGCTGCAGCTGATCCCGCCGACCGCCGGCCAGGTGGTGTGGATGGGCGAGAACATCGCCAATTTCGACAGTGGCGCGATGCGCGAGAAGCGCCAGGACCTGCAGATCATCTTCCAGGATCCGCTGGCCTCGCTGAACCCGCGCATGAATGTGGGCGAGATCATCGGCGAGCCGCTCGAGGTGTTCGAGGGCAAGCTGAGCAAGAAGGAGCGGCGGGCCAAGGTCGAGGAGATCATGGGCCTGGTCGGCCTGCGGCCGGAGATGATCAACCGCTACCCGCACGAATTCTCCGGCGGCCAGGCGCAGCGCATCGGCATCGCCCGGGCGATGGTGCTGAACCCGAAGCTGATCGTGTGCGACGAGCCGGTCTCGGCCCTCGACGTCTCGATCCAGAGCCAGATCGTCAACCTGCTGATGCGGCTGCAGCGCCAGTTCGGCCTGTCGCTGATCTTCATCAGCCACGATTTATCGGTGGTGCGCCACATCAGCCACCGCATCATGGTGCTGTATCTCGGCAAGCTGGCCGAGATCGCCGACCGCGACGACATCTACGACAATCCGCGCCACCCCTACACCCAGGCGCTGATCTCGGCGGTGCCGCTGCCGGACCCGGATGCGGAGCGCAGCAAGAAGCGGATCGTGCTGACCGGCGACCTGCCGAGCCCGCTGAACCCGCCCACCGGCTGCTATTTCCGCACCCGCTGCCCGAAGGCGCAGGATCTGTGCGCGCAGGTGGCGCCGCAGCTGACCGATGTCGGCAACCCCGGCCACCAGGCCGCCTGCCACTTCTGGGACACGCCGACCCCGGCGCGGCGCGACGAGGCGGCCTGATCACGTAGCCTTTCCTGCAGGCGCGGTTTTTTAGCCCCTCGCCGTCATTGCGAGGAGGCGAAGCCGACGAAGCAATCCAGGGGCCGGTGCGCACCGGCCCCTGGATTGCTTCGCTGCGCTCGCAATGACAATGGTGGGGCTTGTGAAAGCAGGCCGCCTCCTCACCAGACAAACAAAAAGGGCGCCGGAAACCGGCGCCCTTCGAGCTTGGTCCCGGTCCCGGAGGATCAGGCGGCCGCGGCCAGCGAGGCAGCGATGGTCGTGAAGTGCTCGACGATCGAGCCCTTGAAGGCGTCCATGTCGAGGTCGTCGCGGGCGGTGATCAGGTTGCCGTCGACCACGACGGTCTCGTCGACCAGCTTGGCGCCGGCGGCCTCGAGGGTCTCGCGCACGGCGTCGTTGGCGACCACGGTGCGGCCCTGGATGCGCTCGGACAGCGCCAGCAGCTGCGGCGCGCCGCCGAGGGCGGCGATCGGCTTGCCGGCATCGGCGAAGCCGCGGAGGATGCGCTTGGTGTGCGGGTTGGCGGCCAGCTTGGCCACGCCGCGCTCACCGCCCGGGATCAGGACGGCATCGAAATCCGCGGCCAGAGCGTTCGACAGCGGCACGTCGACGGCGAAGTAGTGGCCCCACGCCTTCTCGTGCCAGCCATTGACCAGCCCCTGCTCGGTCGAGACGATCTTCAGGGTGGCGCCGGCGGCGAGCAGGGCCCGCTGCGGCTCGGTCATCTGGACTTCCTCGAACCCGTTCGACACGAGGATGGCGATCGTCTTGCCGGCGAGAGGCTTGTCGTTCTGCATGTATTATTCTCCCTTGCTGAAGCCGGTCCCGGCGGATCCCCTCCGGACCCACATGGCGGCTGTCGGGACGCGCGCAAAGGCGGCGTCCTGCGCTGCAGATCGCGTATCGCGGGGCAGCGGCGAAACCATGCCGGGATGGTGATTGAATTCGTCCGTAGAAGTGGCGGCGGGGGCATCGAAAGTCAATGCCGGAGACCCATCGCATGGGTGCATTGCACAATGCTGGGGCTCGGTCCGCTTCTGAAACCATTGCCCTACCGAAGGCCGCTGCCCTGGAGGGCGACGGCAGGCCAATGCAAAACCGCCGCCCGGAGGGGCGGCGGTTCGAGTTCAACGTTCGGTGAGGCGCCGGTCTTGGGATGCCGGCGCTCGCGGATCACCGCGACGAAATGGTCGGTGTCAGGCCGGCAGACCGGAGGTTGCCGACATCGCCCGATCCGACGCACGTCCCATCAGGGAAGCTGCGGAGATCATGGTCACCGGAGCGCTAGACATCGGATCACCTCCTTTCGTTTGTTGCACCTGCGATAAAGGTCGGGCGAATGGCCGGCCCTGTCAAGGGGCCGGCCGTCAATGGGCCAGGCCGGCCGCGATATTGACCGCCAGCGCCAAGATCACGGTGTTGAAGATGAAGGCCAGCACGCCGTGGCCGAGGGTCACCCGGCGCATATGGGAATCGGTCACCTGCACGTCCGAGACCTGGGCCGTCATGCCGATGACGTAGGAATAATAGAGAAAGTCCCACACGCCCGGCTGCTCGTTGCCGGGGAACTCCAACCCGCGCGCATCCTGGCGCTTGCCGTGCCCGCCCTCAGCCTTGCCATAGTAGAGGTGGGCGTAGCGGAAGGCGAAGACGGTGTGCAGCGTGGCCCAGCCCAGCGCCACGCCGGCGACCGCCAGGACCAGATGCAGCGGCGTGGGGCCCTGCGCCTGGTTCAGCAAGCTGAAGATCGAGGCGACGCCGAGCCCGGCCGCGATCACCGTGATCAGCACGATCAGCGGCAGGCCTTCATCATCGATATCGGCGCGATGCCGGAAGGATTCGGCCGTCACGTGCCGGGCCAGGACCGCGGTCCAGGCGAGATACAGGCCGAAGAAGGCATCGCCGGCGATCACCACGGCGATCGGGCCGCTGGCGCTGCCGCCCAGGGCGAACCAGAGCGCCACGCCCAGCACCGCGCCGGCATAGAAACGGGTGTGGTGCCGCAGGTGGTTGCGGATGGTGCCGAGCAGGGCGGCCTCCCTCGCAGCGTCGCTGCCCCGAGGAACGCATTCCCGCGCCCGGCTGTCCAGAGGCGAACGCAGCCCGCTCAGGAGTCATTGCCTCTCCCGCTTGGGAGATCGTCTCATAGCGCCCATCCCTTGCCGTCATTGCGAGGAGGCGAAGCCGACGAAGCAATCCAGGGGCCGGTGCGCACCGGCCCCTGGATTGCTTCGCTGCGCTCGCAATGACGGTTCTGGGAATTCCGAAGAGATCTGCTGGCGGGAGGGGCCCGCCTAGCCGAACCGTTTCGCCAGCCGCGCCAATGCCTCGTCCAGCACCGCATCCTGCTTGGCGAAGCAGAAGCGGGCGACGGTCGGGAGCGGGGTCTCGGCATAGAAGGCCGAGACCGGGATGGCGGCGACGCCGACTTCCTCGATCAGGTGCCGGCAGAAGGCCTGATCGTCGCCGTCGAAGCCGGTCGAGCCGATGTCGAGATTGACGAAATAGGTGCCGTCGCAGGGCAGCGCCGCAAGGCCGAGCCGCTGCAGCCCGGCGGCGAAGCGGTCGCGCTTGCCCTGCAGCTCGGCGGTCAGCCCGTCGAAATAGTCGTCGCCCTTGGCCAGGCCGTAGGCCACGGCGGCCTGCAGGTTCGGCGGCGTGGTGAAAGTCAGGAACTGGTGCGCCTTGCCCAGGAGGGTCGCCAGCGCCGGCGCCGCGGTGACGTAGCCGACCTTCCAGCCGGTCAGCGAGAAGGTCTTGCCGGCCGAGCCGATCTTCAGGCAGCGCTCGCGCATGCCGGGCCGGGCGATCAGCGGCTGGTGCCGGCGGCCGTCGAACACCAGATGCTCATAGACCTCGTCGCAGATCGCATACGCGTCCGCGCCCTCGACGAATTCGGCGAGGAGGTCGAGCTCGGCCGCGCCGAACACCTTGGCGGCCGGGTTCAGCGGGTTGTTGAACAGCACCGCCTTGGTTCGCGGCGAGAAGGCGCGGGCCAGGGCTGCCCGGTCGAAGGACCAGTCGGGCGGCGTCAGATGCACGAATTTCGGCACGCCGCCGGCCCGACGGACCAGCGGCAGATAGGCGTCGTAGAGCGGCTCGAACAGCACCACCTCGTCGCCCGGCTCGATCAGCGCGAACAGGGCCGCCGCCAGCGCCTCGGTGGCGCCGGAGGTGACCACCACCTCGCTGTCCGGGTCGACCTCGAGCCCGTAGAAGCGCTTCTCATGCGCCGCCACGGCCTGGCGCAGCTCCGGCAGGCCGAGCATCGGCGGGTATTGGTTCCAGCCGTCGGTGATGGCGGTGGCCGCGACCCGCAGCACATCCTCCGGCCCCTTCCCGTCCGGGAAGCCCTGGCCGAGATTGACCGCGCTGTGCTGGCGCGCCAGCCGCGACATGACCTCGAACACCGTGGTGCCGAGGCCGGAGAAGATGGCGTTTCCGGGCTTCATCGTGGGCGCGCGCCGCTGCCGTCAGTGCCGGGTCGCGGGGGAGTCGTCGAACTCCTCGTCCTCCGGCCCCTCCTCGACCACGTCCAGCATCTCCTCGAACCGGTCGAGCAGGTCGGAATAGTCGCGGTTGGCGCGCAGGAACTTGCGGAACGCCTTGTCGTTGCGGATGTCGGCGTCGAACCAGGCGTCGGCGGCGCGCTGATGCTCCGGATGGGCCGACAGGTGGTAGAACGCCGCCTGCTCGACCGTCGTGACTTCGCGCTCGTCCAGCATCTCCAGCACCACGCCGACATAGGTCGGCAGGCCGGTGAGGAAGGCGATCTCGTTCGCCGCGGCGGCCAGCTCGTCCTCGTCCAGCGGCTCGTCCGGCGCCTCGCCGGCGGCGGCCGCGGCGGCCTGGGCCGCCTCCTCCATCTTGCGGATCTCGTCGCGCAAAGCGGCGAAGTCGCTGTCGTCGCCGATCAGCGCCTCGTTCGGCATGCCGCCGATCGCCGCCTCGATCGCCAGCAGCGTGTCGAGCAGCTTGCGCTTGCGCACCACCCAATTGGCCCCGCTGCGGACGTCCTCGGCGATCGACCGCAGCCGCTCCTGCTCCTCCGGCGCCATGTCGGCCAGCAGCGATGTCTCGGGCTTGGCTATCGCGGTCACGGCTCTCGTCCTGTCTGTCGTCCTGCGCCCCGGCGGCGCGGGGCGCACCCTAACACAAGCCATCCGGCACAGCAGCCCCGCGGATGGCGAAGCTTGACCCTGGCCGGCCCCACGCCTATTTCGACCGCACGATGGCCAAGCTCCCGATCCTGATCGTCCCCGATCCCCGCCTCAAGACCAAGGCGAAGCCGGTCGCCGCGGTGGATGACCGAATCCGCAAGCTGACCGACGACATGCTGGAGACGATGTATGCCGCGCCGGGCATCGGCCTGGCCGCGCCGCAGATCGGCATCCTGGAGCGGATCATCGTCATCGACGTCGCCGGCAAGGGCGAGCCGCCGGCGCCGCTGCGCCTGATCAACCCGGAGATCACCTGGGCGTCGGATGAGCTGCAGACCGCCGAGGAAGGCTGCCTGTCGCTGCCCGAGCAATGGGCCGAGGTGGTGCGCCCGGCCGAGGTCAAGGTGCGCTACCTGGACGAGACCGGCGCCCAGCGGGAGACGCACGCGACCGGCATCCTGGCCACCTGCGTGCAGCACGAGATCGATCATCTGAACGGCGTGCTGTTCGTCGACCACATCTCGGCGCTGCGCCGGAACATGATCCTGCGCAAGGTCCAGAAGTGGAAGAAGGAGCACGCGTCGTAGCCGGCGCGGCCATTCAGGACTGTTCTCATTTCCTTTTCCTGTCATTGCCGGGCTTGACCCGGCAATCCAGGGGCCACCCAGAGCGGCTCTTGAAAGCCCCTGGATCCTCGGGTCAAGCCCGAGGATGACAAAAGGGTGGCCGTAGGCCTTCCCCCTCCCCTACTTCTCCTTCTCCGCGTCCCAGTAGCTGGTGCCGCCGATGTTCAGCGTGTCCGGCGCCTTGACGTCGTCGCCCGGCACGCCGATGCGCAGCCGGGTGACCGTGCCGTCATCGGCCGTCAGCTGCAGCGCGTAGCCGTCCAGCCGGTAACGCCCCTTTGAATCCCGCTGCTTCAGGGCGCCGCCTATCGAGAAGCCGTTCTCGTTCATCACCGCGCCCATGCCGCCGCTGAAGACTCCGACCGAGCCGCCATCGGGCCCGGTGCCGGCCATGCTCTGCATGAAGAAGCTGCCGCCCTGGCGCCGCTCGAAGGTGCCGTCGGGCCGGAAGGTCAGGTCGATGCGCGTGGTGACGCCGCCCATCGACACATTCAGATAATAGTAGCTGTGGTCCAGCCGGGAATCCGGCGGGAACGGCTTCAGCACGGTGAAGCTGGGCAGGTCCGCCCTCTCCCCGGCCGCGGCGGTCATGACGTATTTCTGGTCCGGCCGTTCCCAGCGAGACCAGTCCTGCGGCGCCCGGCGGCGCGTCTGCTCGGCATCGAGATCGGTCGGCGGATAGTCGAACTCGTAGCGATAGGCGGTGCCGTCCTTGAGCAGCAGGAAACTCTCCTCGTTGCGGTCGGTGTAGGTGCCGCCGCCGGGATTCATGCCGACCTGGAACTGCTCGCGGAACAGCATCGCCTCGATCTGCCCGGCCGGCAGGCCCTTGTCCGGCCCGGCATTCACCTCCGCCGCCTCCGGTGGCCGGTACTCCAGCCCGCCGGCCTCCGGCAGGTCGGACCGGGCGAGGCGCGACGGGTCGTCCAGCAGCCGGCAGTCGGACAGGTTGAACACCTCGAAGGCATAGACCCGGCTGATCCGGGCGACGACGGTGATATCCCGGCCCTTCGTCCGCTCGAAGCGCTTCTTCTCGGCGTCATCGGCGAAATCGCAGCTGGCGCTCCAGATCGAGCGCTGCTCCGGCAGCCATTGCCGCAGCCGGTCGTCACCGTCCGACCGGCCGGAGAGGGCGATCGGCCCGAGCCGCTGCATCGCGGCGCTGACGGCGTCGACCTTGTCGTCGTCCTTCTGGCCGGGGGTGCGCCGGAACAGCTCCTTCGCCACGGCCGAGAGCTGCGCGATCGAGAACAGCGTTTTCGGCTTCGCCGTCAGGCCCGGCTCCTCCGGGATGCTCGCCCTGGCGATGCCCTCGGGCCCGTCGAGCAGCCTGCAGCCTTCCAGGGTGATGACCTTGAAGTCGTAGACCCGCCCGATCCGCCCGGCGACGACGACATCGCGGCCCTGCTCGCGGGCGAACAACTTCTCCTCCGCTTCGTCGTCGAAATCGCAGGACGCGGTCCATAGCGACTGCTGGTCGACCGTCCATTGCCGCAGCCGGTCGTCGTCGACGGCCCGGCCGGAAACGGCGATCATCCCCAACCGGCCCAGGAGGTCGGAGGCCCAGTCGGTCTTCTCGTCCTCGTCGCCGGGCGCCTGGCGCCGGGCTTCGGCCGCCAGGGCGGAGAGCTGCCCCACCGAATACAGCGTCTTGGGCCGTGGCGCCGGGCCGATGAAGGCCTCGAGCACGCCGCGGGCCGGCCCGGCATTGGCGGCCAGCGCGAAGGTCTTGCCGCCGAACAGTGCCGGCAGGGCGCCGCACAGCAGCGGCGTCTTCTGCACCATCGAATCGGCCTGGGACTGAAGGGCGGCTTCCAGCTTCGCCCGGGCGTCGGCGAAGCCGTCCCTCTGCGCCAGCGTCCGTTCCAGCAGCCGCTCCAGCCGGTCGGCGTCGTTCGCCCGGCGCCAGGCCTCCAGCGCCGCCGCATGGGCCGCGGCATTGGGCGCATCGGCCCGGTCACAGCTGGCGACCACGGCGCGGGTCAGGCCGAGCGGAACATAGAGCGTGGTGATCGCCTCGGCCAGCGCCTTGGGGTCAGGCGACCCGGCGGCCGGCGCGGAGGACGGGGCCGCGAGCCATGCGGCGGCGACCAGACCTGCCAGGATCCTCATCCGTCCCTCCCCTGTCGGAGCCGGGGCCAGACTGGCCCGGCCTCGCGGCAGGAACAAGGCGAAGATCAGGCGGCGCGCGGCCCTTCGCGCAGGCTCTCGCGCATCGCCTCCTCGCCGTCGCGCAGCGCCTGGACATAGGCCGGCAGCTCGGGCGAGGGACCGGTCCAGCCGAAGGCGGCGGCGATCTCCGCGGTCGGCACCGTGCCGCCGCGGCGACGGAACGCGGCCTTGACCACGGCATGGGCGACGACGGCACCACGCGCATCCTCGAAGCCCTGCTCCAGATACAGCCACTTCTCGTCCCAGCCGAGCAGCCGGCTGCGCAGCCGGTAGCCGGCGAAGGCGGCGAGCGAGCGGCGGTAGCGGATGGTCGCCCCGCCCAGCACCGGTGCCCAGCGCCGCCGCCACAGCAGGCCGACCAGCCCGACCCGCAGCATCAGGTCGGTGCGGCCGAGGTCCATGACGGTCAGGTATCGGCCGTTGTTCATGTGCAGGTTGAAATCGAGGTCGTTCGGCCAGACCCGGAACCGCACCACGCTGTCGTCGAGCAGGCCGAGCCGGCGGCCCAGCAGCGCCGCGACCACGACCCGGATGAGGCGGAGATAGAGGTTCATCGGCCGTGCCCTTCCTGCAGCGGCGTGGACGCCCCCTCACCCTCCCGTTGCCGACGCAACGGGCCCTCGCTCTCCCCAAGGGAGAGGGAAAACCGGGGCCAGCGCCCGTACACCTCTCCTTGGGGAGAGGTCGAAATCGCGCAGCGATTTCGGGTGAGGGGGCGGCCGGGGACCGCCGCCCCGTCGCGATCAGAACGCCTCGGCCTCCAGCGCCATCAGCGGCGCCTTGCCGGCCATGATCTGGATGAACAGCGACCCGGTCTCTGGCAGCACACGCTGGATGAAGAAGCGGGCCGTCTTCAGCTTGGCGTCGTAGAAGCCGGCGCGGTCGCCGGCCTGCGGCGCCTTCGTCAGCGCCACCTTGGCCATCCGCGCCCACATCCAGCCCAGCGCCACCAGGGCGAACAGCTTGAGGTAGTCGGATGAGGCGGCCCCCGCCTCTTCCGGGTCCTTAAGCCCCTTCTGGGCGATCCAGGCGGTGGCCTGCTGCAGCTTGCCGAAGGCCTTGGCCAGCGGGCCGACGAACTCCAGCATCGCCGCATCCTCCGCCTCCTCGCGGATGAACGCGTCGACCGGATGGAAGAAGCTGCGCAGCAGCCGGCCCATATCCTGCGGCATCTTGCGGCCGACCAGGTCGAGCGCCTGGATGCCGTTGGCGCCCTCGTAGATCTGGGCGATGCGGGCGTCGCGGACGAACTGCTCCATCCCCCATTCGCGGATATAGCCGTGGCCGCCCAGCACCTGCTGCGACCGCACCGCGACCTCCAGTCCCATATCGGTGAAGTACGCCTTCAGGATCGGCGTCATCAGCGACACGAAGTCGTTGGCGTTCTGCCGCACCGCCGGGTCGGGATGTTTCGTATAAAGGTCGATGTTGATGCCGACCAGATAGCCCAGTGCCCGCGCGCCCTCGGCGAAGGCCTTGCCGGTCAGCAGGTTCTTGCGCACGTCGGGATGGACGATGATCGGGTCGGCCGGCTTGTCCGGCGCCTTCGGGCCGGACAGGGCGCGGCCCTGCACCCGGTCCTTCGCATAGGCCACCGCGTTCTGGTAGGCGACCTCGGCGATGCCCAGCCCCTGCATGGCGACGCCGAGCCGGGCGGTGTTCATCATCACGAACATCGCCCGCATGCCCTTGTGCTTCTCGCCGACCAGCCAGCCGGTGGCGCCGTCGAGATTCATCACGCAGGTGGACGACGCCTTGATGCCCATCTTGTGCTCGATCGAGCCGCAGGCGATGCCGTTGCGGGCGCCGGCGACGACCGCGCCGTTCTCCTCCTTCGGCAGGAATTTCGGCACCACGAACAGGCTGATGCCCTTGATGCCGGGCGGGGCGTCGGGCAGCCGGGCCAGCACCAGGTGGATGATGTTCTCGGTCAGGTCGTGCTCGCCGGCCGAGATGAAGATCTTGGTGCCGGTGAGGCTCCAGGCGCCGTCGGCCGCCGGCTCCGCCCTGGTGCGGATGAGCCCGAGATCGGTGCCGCAATGCGGCTCGGTCAGGCACATCGTGCCGGACCAGGTGCCGTCGGTCAGCTTCGGCAGGTAGGTCGCCTTCTGCCGGTCGTCGCCATAGGCCTCCAGCGCGTTGTAGGCGCCCTGCGACAGGCCGGGATACATGCCGAAGGACATGTTGGCGGAGGACAGCACCTCCTCGATCACGAAGTTCACCGCCTTGGGCATGCCCTGGCCGCCGAAGGCCGGGTCGGCCGACAGGCCGGTCCAGCCGCCCTCGGCGAAGGTGCGGTACGCCTCCTTGAACCCCTTCGGCGTGGTGACCACGCCGTTCTCGAAGCGGCAGCCCTCCTCGTCACCGGGCTGGTTCAAGGGGGCCAGCTCGTTCTCGGCCAGGCGCGCCGCCTCCTCCAGGATGGCGTCGACGGTGTCGGGCGTCGCCTCCTCATAGCCGGGCAGCTTGGCCAGCTGGCCGGCGTCCAGCAGCTCGTGCAGCACGAAGCGGATGTCGTCGAGCGGAACCTTGTAGCTGGGCATCGTCGGATCCTCTCAGTTCCGCAGCGGCTTGCCGGTGGCCAGCATGTGCTCGACCCGGGCGATGGTGCCGGGGGCCCGGACCAGTTCGGTGAACGCCTCGCGCTCCAGCGCCAGCACGTCGTCCTCGGTCAGCGTTTCGGTGATGTCGGTGTCGCCGCCGGACAGGACATTGGCCAGCTTGTCGGAGACGACGACGTCATAGGGCGTCGCCTTGCCGGTGCGGGCCAAATCGGCCACCGCCAGGGCGAAGGCGGTCTTGGCGGTCGGGCCCGGCAGGCGGATCTCCTCGGCCGGTTTCGGCGGCTGGTAGCCTTCAGCCAGCGCCAGGGCGCGGGCCTTGGCGTCGGCCAGCAGCCGGTCGCGGTTCATGGTGATACCGTCGGCCGGGCGCAGATACAGCAGCTCCTTCGCCTCGAAGGCCGATTTCGCCACCTTGGCGGTGCCGATGGTCTCGAACACCTGGCCCAGCGGCGGCATCGGCCCGCCCGGGCGCCTCGGCTGGCCATAGGCGCGCAGCAGCATCTCCTTGCAGCCGCCCCAGCCGGGGATCAGGCCGACGCCGACCTCGACCAGGCCGCAATAGGTCTCGGCATGGGCCTGGATCGCGGCGGCGTGCAGCAGGATCTCGCAGCCGCCGCCCAGCGCCATGCCCGCGGGAGCGGCCACGGTCGGGAACGGCGCGAATTTCAGCGCCTTGTAGGCATCCTGGCCACCCTTCACCAGCGCCTCGATCTGCGGCCACAGGGCGATGTTGATGCCGAACAGGGCCAGGCCGAGATTGGCGCCGACCGAGAAGTTGGTGCCCTCGTTGTAGATCACCATCGCCTTGTGCTTGGACGCGGTGATGCGGATCGCCTCGGCCAGCAGCGCCATGGTCTGGTCGTCGAGGCTGTTCATCTTCGAGGTGAACTCGAAGCAGGTGACGCCGTCGCCGATGTCCCACAGCGCGGCGGAGCCATTCTTCGCGATCGGCTTGGCGGTGCGCTTGATGTCGGCCAGCAGCAGCACGCCCTCCGGCCGCTTCACCTCGGCATAGTCGCCGCCGGTGGTGAGATACTGCAGCTTGCCGTCCTGGACCCGGTAGAAGCTGCGGCCCTGCGCCGCCTTCAGCAGCGCCGGCACCGGCTTGCCCTGACTCTCCAGCCAGCCGATCAGCCAGTCGGCGCCGACCTGGTCGATCAGCTCGAACGGGCCGTAGCTCCAGTTGTAGCCGAGGCGCATCGCCTCATCGACCGCGACCACCGTGTCGGCGATCTGCGGCACCAGCCCGGCGGCATAGGACAGGGTCTGGCCCAGCACCCGGGCGGCGTATTGGCCGGTCCTGTCGTCGAAGGCGACCAGCGCCTTCAGCCCGCCGCGGCGCGCCTCTTCCACGGCCTCCAGCTTCGGCTTGTCCGACTTCGCCCAGGCGCCGGTCTTCAGGTCGACGCTCTCCTTCACACGGGCACCGTCGGCGGCCTTGCTGAGGCGGTAGAAGCCGCCCTTGCCCTTGCGGCCGGTGTAGCCCTCGGCGATCAGCTTTTCGATCGCCGGCTCGACCCGGTAGATCTCGCGATACCCGTCATCCTTGGGCAGGGTCGCCAGCAGGCTCTTGGCAATGTGCGGCATCAGGTCGAGCCCGACCAGGTCGATCAGGCCGAACACGCCGGTCTTGGGCACGCCCATCGGCCGGCCGACGACCGCATCCGCCTCCTCCACCGTCAGGCCGAGGTCGAAGGCGCCGTTGACCGCCGCCTGGATCCAGTAGGTGCCGATCCGGTTGGCAATGAAGCCGGGCGTGTCCTTGCAGTCGACCACGCCCTTGCCGAGGCGGAGATCGGCGAAGCTGCGGATGCCGGCGACGAGATCCGGATCGGTCTCCGGCCCGGTCACCAGCTCCAGCAGGCGCATATAGCGCGGCGGGTTGAAGAAATGGGTGATCAGGAAGCCGCGCCGGAACGCCTCGGACCGGCCCTCGGTCAGGATCGCCAGCGGGATGGTCGAGGTGTTGGAGGAGACGGCGGCGCCGGGCTTCATCACCCGCTCGATCCGGGCGTAGAGGTCCCGCTTGACCGCCGGATCCTCCAGCACCGCCTCGACGATCCAGTCGCAGCCGGCCAGCTTGTCCAGGTCGTCCTCGGTGTTGCCGGGGGTGACCAGCCGCGCCGCCGACTTCGACATGAAGGGCGCCGGGTCGGCTTTGGCCATGCTCGCCAGCGCGCCCTCGGCCACGACGTTCCGGTTGGTCGCGCCCTTCGGCACGATGTCGAGCAGCAGCACCGGCACGCCGGCATTGGCGAAATGGGCGGCGATGCCGCTGCCCATCACGCCGGCGCCGATCACCGCGACTTGCTTGATGTCCATGACCGATCTCCCACAAGACCTACGCACCAATCACACCTGCACCGGAAAGGTCAGACCATCTGAGATAGAATGCGAAGAAAGGATCAGAGATGTACAAAGTTCTCTCATCCTCCACCCAATCCAAAACAGGCTCGGATCCTTCGCTCTTTTCCTTAGCAATCTTTGACATCTGAACAAGAACTCGACCAATTTCATGCGCTTGCGGAACGTTGTCTGACATAACCTCTCGCAATGCCGCCCTGATACTCTCGTATGTGAGTTCGGCCTCCGCCTCACAGTGCGCCAGTCCCTTCAGGACAGCGATATAGATGTCACCAACCGTGCCATCCTTGAATTTTCGGCGGATCCTATCTGTTCTCTGCCGTGGACCACGCTTGAGATGATCAAAGGCTGGCTTCGCAGTAGATTGCGAAATTCTTTTAAAGAACTCCACAGGATTCGGAGGTCTCTTTATCGTCATCAACTTTGGCACTGTTTCATAGATCGAATTCTCCCTACATATTTGCTGACAAAACTCCTGCATCAGATGAGGGCTACCAAAGCTCTGCTTAACGAACTCTGAAACCCCCTCTTCTTCGAAAACAATGTTCAGAGGCGTTGATCCTCTAGAAGAAATTTCCGACAGATCCTCTTTATTCCACAAAGGAATAGAAACTTGCTCAACTCGACCTGTCATTTCTTTTTCGCTTTTGACAACGTCAAAAGCCCGATGAGGAACCGCAATAAGAACAACCCGAAGCCCGTCAAATATCGGCCGCTTCAGAGCACGGACTATTCTTTGCTGAACCGAACGAGTTATATAATGAAAATCATCAATAACGAGAGGGATTTTGTTATCCAAAAGAGCTTTGATGGATGCAGTTTTCTGATCAAGGCTTATAGTTGAGCTCTTGCTGTTCGTTTGAGAAAAGCCACCACCGATGCCCAACTCCACGCCACCCTTGGCCAAAAGAGGTATAGACAATCCTCCCTTTGCCTTCCCATCCAGATCAAGTGATAGCTGGCGCCCCCTTCCCTCAGTTAGCGAAGTGGGGGCACCAAGCTCAGACACTACGCGCAGCCAAAAATCATCTTCGCTTTGAATTTCTCCACCACTAAGCCATATAGCACCCGTTGTCGGAAGAATTCTCCGACACAAGACAGTCTTACCGCTCTTAGTCGGACCGGAGACCGACAAGACCTTGTATCCAAATTTCAAATAATCTCTGAGCACATATTCAAGTCGCAACTCCTCTCTCGCGACATATGTCAAGGTCGGCTGCCCACCGACAATAAAGACATCAGAAAGACTGGTCATTCCAAGATCCGTGCAGCAGCATCAGAGTTCGGACAACTTACACGGCCTCGAGCACCGTGGCGATGCCCTGGCCGCCGCCGATGCACATGGTGGCCAGCGCCAGCGCCTTGCCTTCGCGCTTCAGGATCGACGCGGCCTTGCCGGTGATCCGGGCGCCGGAGGCGCCGAGCGGGTGGCCCAGCGCGATGGCGCCGCCGTCGATGTTGGTCTTGTCCCAGTCGAGCTCGAGGTCGCGGCCGACCGCCAGCGCCTGGGCGGCGAAGGCCTCGTTCAGCTCGACCACGTCGATGTCCTTGAGCGACAGCCCGGCGCGCTGCAGCGCCTTGCGGGTGGCGCCGACCGGGCCGATGCCCATGATCTCCGGCGCGCAGCCCGACACCGCGATCGACCGGATCCGGGCCAGGATCGGCAGGCCCGCCGCCTTGGCGAAGGCCTCGCTGGTCACCAGCGTCGCCGAGGCGCCATCGGTCAGCGGGCTGGAGGTGCCCGCGGTCACCGTGCCGTTCTGGTCGAAGGCCGGCTTCAGCCCGGACAGGCCTTCCTGGCTGGTGTCGGGGCGGATGGTGCCGTCGCGCTCGACCGTGCCGTCCTTCGTGGCGATCGGCACGATCTCGGCGGCGAAGCGGTTCTCGGCCCAGGCCTTGGCGGCGCGCTGCTGCGAGCGGATGGCGAAGTCCTGCTGGCTTTCGCGGGTGATCTGGTACTTCACCGCCAGGTTCTCGGCGGTCACGCCCATGTTGAAATAGGCCTGCGGCATCTCGGCCGCCAGCTTCGGGTTCGGCGCCGGGTTGAAGCCCATCATCGGCACCCGGGTCATGCTCTCGACCCCCGCGCACAGGAAGGCCTCGCCCGCGCCCAGCTGGATCGCCCCGGCCGCCTGGTGGATCGCCTGCATCGACGAGCCGCAGTAGCGGTTGACGGTGACGCCGCCGACCGATTGCGGCAGGCCGGCCAGGAACACGACCATGCGGGCCATGTTGAAGCCCTGCTCGCCCTCCGGGAAGGCACAGCCGAGGATCAGGTCCTCGATCGCCTCCGGATCGACCCTGGTCTCGGCGACCAGCGCCTTGATCACGTCGGCGACCAGATCGTCCGGCCGCACCCGGCGCAGCTCCCCCTTGTTGGCGAAGTGATGCGGCGACCGCTTGAACCCGGCGATGACGACGCTCTTGTCCATGGTGGTCTCAGGCTCCTCAGAGTTTCTTGTCGCGGGCCGCGCCCGCGGGTGGGCGGCGGCTCAGCCTTCCGGCAGCGCGCCTTCCCGCTTCAGAAAAGTGACGATCTCGTCCTCGATGCCCTTGAGGTCCTCGATCGTCTGCTGGACGTCGACCAGCTGGGTCTCGAGGGCGGCGCGCCGCGCCCGGGCGCGGCCGAGGAAATAGGACATCTGCCCGACCTGGCCGTGGTCGCGGTCGTAGAGGTCGAGGAATTCCTTGATCTCGGCCAGGGAGAAGCCGAGGCGCTTGCCGCGGCAGATCAGGGCGAGGCGCGCCCGGTCGCGATGGCTGTAGATGCGGGTCAGGCCGGCGCGCTCAGGCGACAGCAGGCCTTCATCCTCATAGAACCGGATGCTGCGGGGGGTGATGTCGAAGGCCGCGGCGAGATCGCCGATCGAGTAGCTGCGCTGCTCGGCTTCCGCCTTCTCCCGGATCTCCGCCTCCATGGCGCCTCGCCTCCGACCGCGTTGCTGCATGCCGTTTACGTAAACGTAAAGTAACGCAGCCGGAGGATCGGGTCAATCGAATGCACTCACGTCCCGGTCCGCGCCGCCGCTTCCGTCGTGCCGGAGGCCGCGGCGGCCTTCGCCGCCTCCTCCTCCAGCACGGCCTTGCGCGACAGCTTGCCGATCAGGGTCTTCGGCAGCGGCGTGTCGCGGAACTCGACCTGCTTGGGCATCTCGATCGGCGACAGCTTGTCCTTGAGGAAGGCGACCAGCGCCTCGGCGGTCAGGCTCTGGCCCGGCCGCAGCTTGATATAGGCCTTCACCGTCTGGCCGCGATACGGGTCCGGCAGCCCGGCGACGATGCATTCCTCCACCGCCGGATGCAGGTAGATCGCCTCCTCGACATTGCGCGGATAGACGTTGAAGCCGGAGCACAGGATCATGTCCTTGATCCGGTCGACGATGAAGGTGTAGCCGTCCTCGTCCATGGTGCCGACATCGCCGGTGTGCAGGCGGCCGTCGCGCAGCACCTCGGCCGTGTCCTCCGGCCGGTTCCAGTAGCCCTTCATCACCTGCGGACCGCGGATGCAGACCTCGCCGCGCTCGCCGGTCGGCACCACCGTGGTCCGGTCGTCCAACGACACGATCTCGATCACCGTCTGCGGCAGCGGGATGCCGATCGAGCCGGTCTTGTTGACGCCGAACAGCGGGTTGCAGGTGGCGATCGGCGAGCTTTCGGACAGGCCGTAGCCCTCGACCAGCTTGCAGCCGGTGGCCGCCTCGAAGGCGTGCTTGACCTCGACCGGCAGCGGCGCCCCGCCGGAGATGCAGCGCTTCAGCGACGACAGGTCGTACTTGCCGCGCTCCGGGAAGTTGGCGATCGCGGTGTAGATGGTGGGCACGGCCGGGAACAGGGTCGGCTTCTTGTCGTGGATCGTCTTCATGACGGTCTCGAGCTCGAAGCGCGGCAGCATGACGATCTCCGCCCCCGCCCAGATCGCCAGGTTCATCGCCACGGTCATGGCGAAGACGTGGAAGAAGGGCAGCACCGCCAGCATCCGGTCCTGGCCCGGGACCATGCCCTCGAACCAGCAGCCGGCCTGCACCGCGTTGGCGTAGAGGTTGAAATGGGTCAGCATCGCCCCCTTGGGCGTGCCGGTGGTGCCGCCGGTGTATTGCAGCACCGCCAGATCCTCTTCCGGCGCGATGGCGACCGGGGCGAAGCGCCCGTCATTGCGCACCAGGTCGCTCCAGCGCAGATGCCGCTCATCCTTCGGCGCCCTGGCGACCTCGCGCCGCTTGACGATCGGGAACAGCAGGTTCTTCGGGAAGGGCAGCACGCCCGCCATCGGGCAGACCAGGATCCGCTTCAGCGCGGTGCGGCCCAGGAGCGGCAGCAGCTTGTTGTGCAGCTGCGCCAGGTCCAGCGTCACCATCAGCTCGGTGCCGCTATCGTCGATGTTGGTGACCAGCTCGCGCTCGGCATAGAGCGGGTTGAAGTTCACCACCACGGCGCCGCATTTCAGCAGCGCGAAGTAGCAGATCACGAAATACGGGCAGTTCGGCAGGAACAGGCCGACCCGGCTGCCCTTGCCGATTCCGGCCGCCTGGAACCCCTTGGCCGCGCGGGCGACCAGGTCGCCGATCTGGCCATAGGTCAGGGTCTTGTCCATGAAGGTGGCGCAGGGGCGGTCGGCGAATTTCGCCACGGCGTCGTCGAGGATGGCGTAGAGAGGCCGGCGCTCGATCGGCTGGCTCCAGTCGATCTTGGGCGGGTACAGCTTGGCCCAGGCATTCGGGCGGTCCGAGGCAAACGCCTCCGTCATATCGGTCTCCCTACGGACTTTCTCGGGCCGCAGCGCGGCCTTATCGCATGATGGTGCCGATCAGCGGAACCCGCCGCAAGGTTGAAGCGGAGCCGGGGCCGTGGTTTAACGGCGCGCCCGATACTGGATCCGGATCACCTTGGCCAAGAACAGGGACAAGAAGCCGCAGCCGCGGCGGATGAGCGACCGCGAGATCGCGCAGCGTCTGCTGCGCAACTACATCCGGCCGCATTGGCCGAAGGTGGCGGCGGCGCTGACCTGCATGGCGCTGACGGCGGCGACCACCGCGGCCTCGGCCTGGGTGATGAAGCCGGTCATCGACGAGATCTTCACCGAGAAGAACGGCACGCTGCTGTGGCCGCTGGCCATGGCCGTGCTGGCGATCTTCGTGGTCAAGGGCATCACCGGCTACGCCCAGGGCGTGATCCTGAACAATGTCGGCCGGCTGATCATCGCCGAGCTGCAGGTGCGGATGTTCCGCAACCGGGTGCGGGCCGACCTGGCGACCTTCCACGAGACCACCTCGGGCCGGATGGTCAGCCATTTCACCAACGACGTGCAGTCGATGTACGGCGCGGTGGCGACCGGCATCACCGGCCTGGGCCGCGACCTGCTGTCGCTGGTCGCCCTGATCGGGGTGATGTTCTACACCGATGTCGAGCTGGCGGCGGCGACCTTCATCATCTTCCCGCTGACCGTGCTGCCGGTGCTGCAGATCGGCAAGCGCATCCGCAAGATCACCGGCAAGACCTTCACCCAGTACGGCTCGCTGAACAACCATCTCGGCCAGGTCTTCCAGGGCATCCGCCACGTCAAGGCGTACAACGCCGAGGACCGCGAGACCGGCCGCGCCGCCAAGATCATCAACGAGGTCTCGCGCCTGCGGCAGAAGGCGATGCGCGTCAGCTCCGCGACCAACCCGATCCTGGAAACCCTGTCGGGCATCGCGATCGTCATCGTCATCCTGTATGGCGGCCATGAGGTGGTCTCCGGTTCCCGCACCACCGGCTCGTTCTTCTCCTTCATCACCGCGCTGTTGATGGCCTATGAGCCGCTGAAGCGCCTCGCCAACCTGCACAACACCCTGTCCTCCGGCTTCGAGGCGGCGGAGCGGGTGTTCGAGACGATCGACGCCGTGCCGTCGATCCGCGACGCGCGCGACGCGATGGCGCTGACGCAGTGCCGGGGCCGCATCACCCTGGCCGACGTGCATTTCGCCTACAGCCCGAAGATCCCGGCGCTGCGCGGTGTGACGCTGGAGGTGCCGGCCGGCAAGACGGCGGCGCTGGTCGGCCCGTCCGGCGCCGGCAAGTCGACCATCCTGAACCTGATCCCGCGCTTCTATGATGTCACCAGCGGCACGGTGGCGATCGACGGCCACGACGTGCGCAGCCTGACCCTGCATTCGCTGCGCGACCACATGGCCCTGGTCAGCCAGGAAGTGACCCTGTTCGACGACACCGTGCGCGCCAACATCGCCTATTCCCGCCCGTCGGCGACGCAGGAGGAGATCGAGGCCGCGGCCAGGGCGGCGGCGGCGCACGACTTCATCCTGCGCCTGCCCAAGGGCTACGACACCATGGTCGGGGAGCAGGGGGTGAAGCTGTCGGGCGGGCAGCGCCAGCGCCTGTCGATCGCCCGGGCGATGCTGAAGAACGCGCCGATCCTGCTGCTGGACGAGGCGACCTCGGCGCTGGACACCGAAAGCGAGCGGCAGGTGCAGGCGGCGCTGACCCAGCTGATGACCGGCCGCACCACGCTGATGATCGCGCACCGCCTCTCGACCGTGCGCAACGCCGACCTGATCTATGTGCTGGACCACGGCCGGGTGGCCGAGGTCGGCAGCCACGCGGAACTGATCGCCGCCGGCGGGCTGTATGCCCGGCTGTGGACGATGCAGACCGCCGATGACGAGGAGCTGGCCGCGATGGCGGCCGATCCGACCTGAAGGGGGACGGGATGAACGAGACCGAAACGCTGCGGCAGCGCCTGCGTGGGATGCGCTGGTTCGCCGTCTGGGCGCTGATCTTCGGCCTCGGCATCGGCTTCTATGCCGGCTTCACCCTCGGCGTCGACACCGCCCGCGACGCCGCCGCATTGACGGCGCCGAAGGCGGGGTAGAGCACGATCGCTTCAGGTCGGATCGCGCCAGCCGAATAACGGCAGGACGCCGATCATCTTCGCGTAACTTATCCGCCCACCTCTTCGCCGTCATTGCGAGGAGGCGAAGCCGACGAAGCAATCCAGGGGCCAGTGCGAACCGGCCCCTGGATTGCTTCGCTGCGCTCGCAATGACGTGTTCAGAATTCTGAAAACGTCCTGCAAGCGCGAGAGGCAACCCGGCTCCAGGCCGATCAGGCCGCGACCTTCGCCAGCGTCGGGTAATCGGTATAGCCGCGGGCGTCGCCGCCGTAGAACGTCGTCTGGTCCGGCGTGTTCAAGGGCGCGTCGCGGCGCAGCCGCTCCACAAGGTCCGGGTTGGCGATGAACAGCTTGCCGAAGGCGACGAGGTCGGCGCGGCCGCTCTCCACCGCGTCGATCGCCAGGTCGCGGTCATAGCCGTTGTTGGCGATGTAGCTGCCCTTGAACAGCCGGCGCAGCGCCTGGATGTCGGCGCCGGGCGGCAGCTCGCGGGTGCCGCCGGTCTGGCCTTCGACCAGATGCAGGAAGCCGATGCCGAGCCCGCTCAGCCCCTCGATGGCATGGCCGAAGGTCGCCATCGGGTCGCTGTCGGCGATGTCGCCGAAATTCGAGAAGGGCGACAGCCGGACGCCGACCCGGCCGGGCGTCCAGACGCCGGCCACCGCCTCCGCCACCTCCAGCAGCAGCCGGGCGCGGTTGGCGGCCGGGCCGCCATAGGCGTCGGTCCGCTTGTTGGTGCCGTCGGCCAGGAACTGGTGCAGCAGGTAGCCGTTGGCGGCGTGGATCTCGACCGCGTCGAAGCCGGCCTCCCTGGCGTTGCGCGCGGCCTGGGCGTAGTCGCCGACGATGCGCGGCAGTTCATCCGTCTCCAGCGCCCGCGGCGCCGAGGTCGGGACGAAGCCCTCGCCGTCATAGACCCGGCTGTGCTCCGCAGCGATCGCCGACGGGCCGACCGGGGCGGCGCGGCCGGGCTGCAGCACGGTGTGCGAGATCCGGCCGACATGCCAGAGCTGGGCCGCGATCCGGCCGCCGGCCTTGTGCACCGCGTCGGTCACCAGCCGCCAGCCGGCCACCTGCTCGGGGCTGTGGATGCCCGGGGTCCAGGCATAGCCCTTGCCCTCCGGCGAGATCTGCGTGCCTTCGGAGATCAGCAGGCCGGCCGTGGCGCGCTGGGCGTAGTACTCGGCGTTCAATGCATGCGGCACATCGCCGTCGCGGCTGGCCCGGTTGCGCGTCAGCGGCGCCATCACGATCCGGTTCGGGACGTCGAGGTCGCCGATCCGGGTCGGCGTGAACAGCTTGGGAGCGGTCATCAGGTCTCTCCAGTTCGATGCAGATTCGGGACCAGTTGGTCCAAAATTGGTTGCGAAAGGCGGCGACGGGTTGGGGCCGGCTCTACCGCATCAGCGGCTCGGCGGCGGCCAGGAGATCATCGATCGCGGCGGACGCGGTGCCCGCCTTGTGCATCACGCAGGCGCCGAAGGCGATGGCCAGCAGGCCGCGCGCCCGGGCGGCCGTCGCCTCGTCGACCTCGCCGCCGGCCTGGCGCGCCAGCAGCCCGGCCAGAAGCCCCTCCAGCCGCTCCAGATGGCGGCGGCTGAGCCTCTCGACCTCCGGGTCGTGCGGCGCCAGCTCGACCGTGCTGTTGATCAGGAAGCAGCCCTCGCGGCTGCCGCGCGAATTCGAGATCGCGACAACGGCGGCGCGCAAGGCGTGGCCGGGGTCCGGCTCGCCCGCCGCCAGCTGCTGCAGCAGGGCAAACCGCGAATCGTTGTAGCGCCGGATCGCCGCGAGCAGGACGTCGTGCTTGGAGCCGAAACAACCGTAGAAGCTGCTGCGGCTGAGATCCATCGCCCGGGTGAGGTCGTCCAGCGACGTCGCCTCGTAGCCCTGGCGCCAGAACAGGGCCATCGCCGCGTCGAGCGCGGTGTCCTTGTCGAACTCACGAGGGCGGCCGGGATGAGAGGTCATTGCCGAAATATGGACCGTCCGTTCCGGAATGCAAGCGGGCTTCGTATCGTTTTGTTTCCGCGCCTGGAACTCGCGGTCCCGTGAAGCGATATGAGTGAGGGGCGGTGGAGGAATGGATGGCCGGCAACGGTCCGCGATACCAGTTCGACCCGGCGGCGCTGGAGCGCAACCTGTCCGGCTTCGACGACGCCGCCCGCCGGGCGATGATCGACGACCTGGTCGAGGAGCTGCGCGACCGGGCCGAGGCGATCACCGCCGCGGCCGGCGCCGGCGACCGCGAGGCCCTGGCGCTGGAGGCCTATGCCCTGCGCTCCTGCGCCGCGATCTGCGGTGCCCGGGCGCTGATCGACCTGGCCGAATCGCTCGGCGACAAGGGCGGCAGCCGGCCGGGCCGGCCCCAGGAGCTGGCCAAGGTGGCCAGGGCCCGGGTGGCCGAGACCGTCAGGGCGCTGGAGCTGTGGCGGAGCGGCGAGACGGAACGGAAAGCAGAGGAGGAGTGCTGACCGGCTGCGGCGGGATCGCGTCGTAATCGGCCTCGCCCAGGATCTCGATGCCCTCGATCAGCAGCGCCGCCCGCGCCCCGGCCAGCGCCGGATCGGCCAGGGCACCGCACAGGGCCGCGCGCAAGGCCTCGACCGTTCTGTCCGGTGCATCCCGGCGGGTCACGAAGGGCAGGCCCGGGGCCGGCGCAGTGCGTCCGATCACCCGCAGCCCGGCCGTCGCGCCCGGGCGGTGTCGTTGCAGCAGCGCATAGGTGACGCAGTCGATCGCGGCGATGTCCGCCTCCCC